>JAKFCK010000255.1:0-2171 GCA_036676685.1 Chitinophagaceae bacterium
TCACTAAAAATATAAGGCTCGCCAGCGCGGTTACGGTGCTCAGTTCGGATGACCCGGTGAGGGTGTTCCAGGACTTTGCTACGGTGGACCTTTTATCCTCCGGACGCGCAGAGATCATGGCGGGCCGTGGTTCCTTTATAGAGTCTTTTCCCCTTTTCGGATATGACCTGGAAGATTATGATGAGTTGTTTACAGAAAAACTTGACCTGCTGCTGCAGGTGAACAAAAGCGAAAAAAGTTCCTGGCAGGGCAAACACCGTCCTTCTTTCAGGCAACTCGGGGTTTATCCCCGGCCATACCAGCAGGCAATCCCGGTCTGGCTTGCCGCGGGAGGTACACCCGCATCTGCAGTAAGGGCCGGTACACTTGGGCTGCCATTGATGCTGGCCATCATCGGGGGCATGCCGCAACAATTTGTTCCTTTCACAACGCTATACAAAGAAGCCGCGAAGAAGTCTGGTATACCCACGGCGGAAATAAAACTGGGCATCAACAACCATGTTTATGTCGGGGAAGACTCAAAGCAGGCAGCAGATGAATTTTTTCCTTTTTACGCAACCATGATGAACCGGGTAGGGCGGGACAGGGGCTGGCCACCGCTCACAAGGCAACAATTTGAACAATCCCGTTCGCCCAAAGGAGCATTGATGGTCGGAAGTGTACAGGAGGTCATCGATAAAATTTTATATGAACATGAACTATTCGGGAATACCCGCTACCTGGCGCAAGCCAGTGTGGGCAACGTTCCGCATAACCTCATAATGAAATCAATCGAACGTTTCGGTACAAAGGTGGCCCCGGCCGTAAGGCAGGCCACATCGAAAAAATAAACGGGGAAGTGGAAAAAGGATGGGATAGTTCACCCCTGAGTTACAAGTAAATCATATCTGCTACCGTTAAGCAGAACACACGTTCCATCGCCCTCGGTATACATGAAAATTCCCCAAGCCATCGCCCCATACCTGCCCCCTACTTATTTGCGACCGCCACCTGCCAAAAAAGCCTGCAGGAATGCAGGCTTTTTTTTAAAATATCTTGTAAAAATATCAGATTACACTACTTTCCCCGTATCGAATTGGGTGCTTTCCACTTTTTCTACAGCCCGGTCAGCAATATTGTCTACCCCTTCCTTAAGCTCATCAATTTTCCCGGCTATCCGATCGGTGATATTGTTCCAGTTTTCTTTGAGGTCATTTCCCAGGTTAGCAATTTTTTCACGGGTTCTTCTGCCTTCCTGTGGTGCATATAATAATCCCAGGATAAGCCCGGATGTAAATGCAATGATAACTTTGTTCATAATAAATTATTTTAAGGTTTATAGGTAACTACAATACATAATTGTGCCAATAAAGGCAGGGAATGCTTTAAGCTTTCCTCATATCCAGTTTATCCAGAACCCCCTCGATCAGTTTGCGATTAAATGGTTTTTTAATAAAGTAATTAATGTGTTCTGCTGTGGCAATCTCTTCGACCCAAAGGTCGGGATCGCCCGTCATCATTACAATTTTTATCTGGTCATCGGTAGACTTAATAAAGGGGATAAAATTTATTCCAAGTCCCTCGGGGAAACTATTATCCAGGAATATCACCGTTGGCTTAAGAAATTCAAGACATTCCTCAGCTTCCGGTAACGAATGTACTTCCACTGTATATATTTTTCTTGCTTCAAGAATCGAGGCCAGGATATGTGTAAGGTCCTGGTCATCGTCGATCACCATAGCAGTCTGTGCTTTTATTCCCATTGTGGTGTTTTGATGTACACTGCCCGGTAAAATGATAATTTTAGGAAGTAGTGCGCTTTTTAGTTATAGGCTCTGCTGGCAGGGGGTCAGGTTAGCAAAAACGCACAGGAAGCTAATGGCTCCTGTGCAATAAATTACATTTTTTCGTTTTTTTCCTTTTCTGCTTCTTCCTGGGATTTTTTGCTATCAAAATTTTCACCTGTCTCGTGCATCAGGGAAGATATTGGACCTTCCATGTTTTCCTGCGGATCGGTAGTATGCAGCGTTTCAGGTTCCGGCTGAACAGATGTAGTGTCTTTGTTAGGCTTTTCTGTTTTTATATTTTCTTTTTTATCTGACATCGTAATTTTTTTTATTGGTTTAAAAACTGGTAATCAAATAATCGTGCCATTAATGGACCGGCGGATTGACCTCTACTCACCTGTCTGC
>JAKFCK010000256.1:0-5778 GCA_036676685.1 Chitinophagaceae bacterium
TGTTTCATATACCTTATTTACTTTGTTAATCTGTTCCTCAAGCTTTTCAAAGCTCAATTCCTTATCCTTTAACATCTCATAAAGTTCTTTATCATATTTCAGGCCTTGGGTATAGTTTCGGTATAACTCATCGTGGATCTTATATCTTTCCTTCATCGTCGACTGCAATTCTTTTGCTTGTTTCTTTAAGCTATCAATAGGATAGTCGGGGAAAAAATTTTCTGCAAAAATTCCGCTTTTCTCTGCATTGTTCCAGTCAGGCAGCAATTTTACCAATTCGTTTTTTCTTTTTTCAAGAATGGACGATGCGGGCAATTGTAACGGCTGCAATCCTGCTATTTTTATGATCGTATCCAATACCTGCAGGTTGGCCCCACCTACACCCGCATAGGTACGATTGGCAAATGCCACCACGCCTATGCCATAATCAGGCATTATTCTCCATTGACTGCCAAACCCGGGCAGCCCACCACTATGAGCGATGTATACACGACCTTCGCAATCACTTGTCCAACCCAAACCATAGGTGTATGCCGATGCAATAGCGCAGGTTCTTCCATCAGGATACTTATAGTTGGCATTAAAGCCATTGAATCGCCAGGGATGATGCATTTCTCTTACCGAACTTCTTTTTACAGGCCCGGCTTCATTGGCATTACCCGGAGGCCATGCAGACAGGTGATAAGCCATGTAACTTCCAAACTCATCAATAGAACTGATCATACTTCCCATAGCTCCCCAGCTGCCATCCTTTGTATCATGCAGCAATGTTTCTTCATTCCATTGATTGTTCAGCCAGCGGTAACCATGAGCCAGCTTTTCAGGGGGAACATCTGCATATTCATAAGTGGTTGTTTTCATCCCCAGCGGCACAAGGATGTGTTTACGAATATAGTCCTGGTAACGCATGCCGGAAACCTTGCTGATAATTTTTCCCTGCAGGGCAAATCCAAGGTTGCTGTATTCATAAGTTATTCCCGGGGTATTGGAAAATGAGATCTGTTTCCCGATGAATTTCAGCAGGTCCTTATCCGTATCTGCAAGTTGCCTGTCGCCCCATGGATTGTCCTCGGGAAGTCCTGCCCCATGTGTCATTAAATGGAGGATGCTGATAGGCGGTGCATCCGCCGTTGGATATTTTAAATTTTTTAATTCCGGGATATATAAATAAGCCGGATCATCCAGCTGAAGTTTTCCCTCGTCCCGCAATTTTAAAATAGCCAGGCAGGTAAAACTTTTACTCATGGAGGCAATGCGAAATAAAGAAGCTGAGGTTGCGGGAATTTTCCTTTCGATATCCGTATAACCGTAGCTGTTTTTATAAACCAGCTTTCCATCCACGACAAGTCCGAATGATATGGCCGGGAAATGGTTTGACACCGCATGTTTTTTATAAATGCTATCAATCACAGCAAATGTGGACCTGATCTTTTCCAGCCTGCCGGGATCAGCAAATACGGCGGGCATGTAAGAGGAGTCGTATAACAACAGTGGTGGAATTTCCTTATGGACGGGTTGCTTACAGGAAAGAAAAAAGATAATGACGACAGGGAATAAAAAAAACTTTTGCATTTGCCGGTTTTGTTTTGGATAAACAAGTTAATGTTTAATTGGATTGTGAGTGGTGAGTTGTGAGGGGATTGTGGGCAAATTACGGGAGTTGCGGTTTAATAAGTTGCGGGTTGCGGGTTGACGAGTTGCTGGTGGTCGTTAACGAATTGGGAGTTGCCCCGGCTGTTTTCTTTAGGAATGTTAACCACCGCAAAAGCGGTGGATAGCTCAATACATTGAAAGATCAGGCTTCCAAGAAAGGAATATTTAAATGCAACCTATCCAACGATATCCCGCCGGGCAAACCTGTGGGTGTCAGGAAAATATTCCCGGAGGTATTTCTTTAAAAAAATCTAATCAACTTTTTTGATCGCTTTAATCAGTTTTTCTATCTCCTGCTGCGGGACTGTTGCCAGGTCTTTAAAGTCACCTCGTAGAATTTTCAGCGCATACTTCTCCTGCTCGATCTCTTTACTAGTCCTTATTTTTAGTAGCCGTAATATGGGTAATGGCGGACACCAGCCTTGAACGGAATGCTGGAAGAAAAAACCCAGTACGACTGCGGGCAGGATATTCCATTTTTTATTTTCAGATAAAGCGCCGGTTGCAAGGCCGCTTAACGCCAGGGTGCTCATGTTTACACCCAAGTACCGCTCGATATCCCATTCCTTTTCGAGTTTCTTTATTCTTGCAGATATTTCCTCCCTGCTCTTGTTCACGTAACCGGCAACTCTTTGCCAGGTATCTCTTTCAATTTTTTCGTTGATAGATGAAGGGGTAGCATTTTTTACCCTGTCTTCATTTTTGTGAGTTGAAGTTTCCATAGCTATCTTATTTAGTTGCCAGGGTGGAAATGCCCGGTCCTGCTGCTTATTGCATGATAGTGACCTGTTTGACGCAAATCCACATTGTGTAATGAATAATGGCTAAAAAATAACAATAAAAAATCATGCCTTTTTTAGTAGCGGATCTATGTCGCCGCCCGGTGTGGAACCTTTGCGGGATTAATTCCGTGGCTGGAATACACCCGCAAATAATACTAAATGTTGGCGACGGGCATCGTGCCAAATAACGCAATGGCAGCTGAAAACGACCGCCCCTGCTTTTAAATTGTTTATTCTGCTTATCTCATCCCGGGTATTTTGAAACAGGTATTCATTTACATGCACTGATCAAAATCATATCAACAAAGTTGGAATCCAGGCGTATTCGTAGGAACTTTACAGCATCAAATTAATGTATATGGATAAGCCGCTTCCAAAAATAGCTGATGTGATCCTGAAGGTGAAAAAATCTAAAAAATTAAAGCCCGAAGAAGAAGTTGTATACCTGATGTACATCGAAGATGTTCGCGAAGATGAGGCCAGGAAAATTGTTTCCAAAAGACATGAGTTACCTGCCGGGCAATCTTCTCCCCCAGTTTAAAAAGAATAGATAATGCCTTATTGAACACAAGCGTTATCTAAGCCAGCAGCGCGGTTACCCACCGTTTGCTAAAGTTATATGACGTATTTAAAAACAGCTTCTCTCACTGCATCTAAACAAATGGATAATGTTTTAGCAGGTGCGGGGGCTATTTTTTTCCGATTGATTTTACAACGAGTTGCACAAGTTCGCCTAGCTTACCTGGCTCCAGCCATCTTGTTACGATCACCAGGTCATGCTCACTGTCAATGACGATAAAATTGCCTCCAAAACCATCCGCGGTATAAATATTCCTGGATAAGCCTTTAAAACGATCAGCTTCATTGGTCCACCACATCAAACCATAAGCGCTGTTGGCTGCGGACGGCTGATGGACCGCATTTACCCATGAGCCTGAAATCAACTGCTGGTTTTTCCATTTACCATTTCGTGCAAACAATAATCCGAATCTTGCCTGGTCAAACGTATTAATAAATAACCCTCCTCCAAAATGGCCTCCCCCGCTCACCGACTGCAGCATTATTCCGTCCACGTTCACAAAAGAATTATCATAGCCATACCAGCGCCACGTAGTGGATGCGCCGATGGGATCCATAATTTTTTCCTTTAACACAACCGGCAGGGGTTTTCTCCATACCTGCAGTAAACTATAGGCCAACAGGTTTACGCGTACGTCGTTGTATTCGTAATTAGTTCCCGGCTCCAGCAGCTTCCTGTTCCTCCAGTCATCTAAACTGCCTTCTTTTGGCGGTCGGTCTGCCCAATCACAGATATCAAAAAGACAGCCAGACCAGTCAGAGGATTGGGTGAGCAAATGCCGCCAGGTTATTTTGCCGTTATGTGTCCCGGCAAAATTTTCATCCCATACATACTCGTTTACCCGGTCATCTACATTTTTGATAAGCCGGTTGTCTACAGCCAGGCCGGCAACCGTGGACAAATAACTTTTGGCTACGCTAAAGGTCATGTCCACTCTTTTGGTATCGCCCCATTCGGCAACGATGTAGCCGTTTTTAATGATCAAGCCGGCAGGTTTTCCTCTTTCCCTCATGGGGCCGAGGATCCGGTAATTGGGCTCCCTGGCGTATGCTTTCATATTGGCCACCCGCAGGTCAACATCCGTTTTGGTTTCATTGCGGATGGCAAAATTTACTGCGCTATCTACCAGCTGTGCATTCATATTAAGTACCGCCGGTGTCCTGGTTTGCCAAACCGAATCGGGATAATAATTAATTTGAGCATAAAGCTGTTGAAAGCCGTAGCAGCAACAAAAGAAAAAAACTACGCTCCTGTAAAATACTTGCATAAGTCTTATTTTGATATGACCCGCGGGCTGTTGTAAGATGATGCAGCTTCCTTTGGCAATAAACTAAAGATAATATCTTATTCCTGTCTTTTGTTTTCGGGAATCCGGGATTTTCCTGTTATCACTTTGATAAAGTAGCCATAATAAAAGCCGAAAATGTTTTTCTATACCCCGTCCTATAAGAAGTAACCACATATTTATGTGATAATACCTGGAAGCTTTTTACAGCTATTAGCCCATGAACGGTAAATAAAAATGATAAGTTTTGAAGTTTCCCTCTTTTCATTGTCCTTTTATATAACAGCAGCTTTTTTTTCACATCATCATGTGGTCAAAAGAAAGTGATATACGATGCATTTTTGCAACCAGCGAGACTGCACCCGGTAAGTCAACATTAAACCGGAAAACACACTGCCTAACGATCGTCGCTTCCGGGTAACCGTTAGATTTTATTATTTAAATTTTTTTATTATGAGTAAGCACTATTCTATTTCCTGTTTCATTTTATGCATGTTCTTGTTTGTTTCCTGCAGTAAAGACAGTATACGTGGCAGTGGAACCACCAGGACAGAATCCAGGAACGTTGAACAATTTACCAGTATACATACCAATGGAAATATTGATGTGAACGTGAGTTATGGCAATACCCAAAAAGTGACTTTAAGAGGATATGAAAACCTATTAAGTATAACAGAAACAAAAGTAACAGGAAATGTGCTCAACATTCAATTTGTAAACTACTACAATGTACGCAACAGCAATGTGGAAGTATTTGTCGAATTACCCGCATTGCAGGAAACTTATATCAATGGCGATGCAGATATCCGGGTAGATGGATTTAACGGCGGCAGCAATTTTTTTGCCCATATCAATGGAAGCGGCAATACCTATATCAGCAATTGCAGTTATACAAATACAGAGCTGAACGTAAACGGAAGCGGCAATATTTACGCACATGGGTTAAGTTGCAGGAGCGGCGACCTTAGCATCACGGGCAGCGGTGACATTGAGCTTAGCTGCGAACAGTTTTTAAATGCCCGGATTAGTGGCAGTGGTGATATCCGTTACTGGGGCCAGCCATCCCTCAACGTAAATATCAGTGGCAGCGGAACGGTGAAAAAGCAATAAAGAGATCGTTGCAACTTGGTAAGGCCGTAAAGTCGCGTCATAGGGATTTTCAATGACCGGTAATCCTGGCCATTAACAGCTGCAGATCCGCAGATTGAATTGTTTCTACAAATTGTTGAGCTTTTTTACATCTAAGCTGCTTATCTGTGGCCCAAAAAATCTATCCGGCCAACGCTGTTGCAGTAGTTATACAAAATGGGACAAATACTCTGCTCATGATTTTTAGCAGTGCAACCAATTGTGTAATAACCTGCTTTAATTTTTTAGTGACACCAACAGAATGTTCACTGGTGTAGTATTTACCTTCCAGGATTGTAATTCTATCCTTTATATAGTCACAATTAGCTTTCGTTCGAAATTTAAAGCCA
>JAKFCK010000257.1:0-2506 GCA_036676685.1 Chitinophagaceae bacterium
GGAAGTGCTGAAGTAGTGGCATGAAGAATATTTTATTTGCGGCACTCCTTTTTTTATGTTCCTGCGGCAACAACAACGCCGATACAACAACTGCAACTCCCGGAGGCAATGATGCCGGGATAGATGGCGAACAACTGTTCCAGGTGAACTGTGCACAATGTCATCTCCCCGGTAAAAATTTTGTGGGCCCTGCACTTGCCGGGGTTGAGCAGAGATGGAATAACAACCAACTGTTGTATGATTTTGTAAGGAATTCCGCAGAGGTCATCAAACGCGACAAGTACGCGGCCGAACTGTATGCAAAATGGAATGAGTCCGCGATGCTGCCTTTTCCGCATTTATCAGATAAAGAGATCGCCGCTATATTAGATTACTGCAATGCTGAAGCGGCAAAACAATAGTAGTTAAGTTAAGTCAATAAAATAAAAAGCCATCCGCTGAGGGATGGCTTTTTTATTGAAGTTTTTTTGTTACAGTGTTATTTTTTGTCACCGCCAAATAAACCGCTTAATTTATCTTTTGCAGCATCATACAGGTCTTCAGCTTTACCAGCAGCATTTTTTGTAAAGTCCTCTACTTTCTGGCCGGTAGCGCCAGGGATAAAGTCGCTGATCTTGTCCAGCATACTCGGGTTATCCGGTACAGGTACAGTAGGGTCCAGCGGAGCTTCCGGGAAGGCTGTAGGATTCGTGCTGCCCGCGTTGGTAGCAAGGAGGTTATCTACTGCGCCACTCATCATGGGAAATTTTTCTTTTACAAAATCCTTGATGGCTTCTACTGCTTTTGTTGCCTGTTCTGGTGTTATGCCTGCCTGTTGGGTGAGGCGTGTGATTAGCTCTTGCATTGTATTTTGTTTTTGGTGATGAAATTTCTTTCTAATTTGTCATTAGTCATTAGTCATTAGTCATTTGTCATAAGGTCATTGTTCATTAGAGTCGAAGTTTCGATAAAATAGCGCTATGTCTTACCTATTGACATAATGACCATTGACTCAATGACACTTAACAAAATAACCCCTAGCACAACGCCTCTAAATGACACTTAACAAAATAACCCATAGCACAATGTCCTGGAGTTTTATTCCGTATCATACCTATCCACCCTTTCTATCCCCGGCAATTTTAATAGTTCATCTACAAGGTCATCCAGTTCTTCTTTATCATGCACAAACACTTTCACGTTGCCTTCAAAGATGCCATCTTTAGCTTCGATGGTCATCGCGGAGATGTTCACTTTCATTTCGCCGCTGATGAGGTTGGTGATCTTATGGATAACGCCTACATCATCCAGCCCGATAATTTTAAGGCCGGTAAGGAAGGAGATTTCTTTGTTTTTTGCCCATTTTGTTTTTACAACCCTGTGACCGTAGTTGGCCATCAGCCGGGTGGCGTTGGGGCAGGTGGTCCTGTGAATTTTTAATCCCTCCCCCGTGGTTATAAAGCCGAACACGTCATCGCCGGGGATCGGTTTGCAGCAGTTAGCCAAAGTGTACATGATCTTATCACTGCTTTCGCCGAATATGATCAGTTCCGCATCCTTGGCATGTTTGTGTTTTGCCGCAATTTCATGCTCATGTTTTTCTTCAACAATTTTTACAGGTTTGGGTGCAATTAACTTGTCTCCATGAACGGTAAAATCTTTTAGTTCCTTTAAGTCAATTTTTTTGATGGCAATATCATAGAGCAGGTCCAGTGAACTGTTCAACTTATAGAAGGCAGCAAGCTCATCCATATTGGCCTGGTTCATCACGGCGTGGATGCCTTCAAGCTTGCGCTGCAGGATATATTTACCGTCTTCGGCTACCTTTCTTTTCTCCTCTTTTAAGGTATCCTTGATTTTTGTTTTAGCCTTGCTGGTGACTACAAAACTCAACCATTCGCTGTTGGGCTTTTGTTTGGCACTGGTGATAATTTCTATCTGGTCGCCGCTGCGCAGCTTGTGGCTTATGGGTACTAATTTATGGTTCACTTTGGCGCCGATACATTTACTGCCCACAGCAGTATGTACATTAAAGGCAAAGTCCAGTGCCGTAGCGCCAACCGGTAACATTTTTACATCTCCTTTCGGCGTATATACGTAGATCTCTTCCGTTAAGAAAGACATTTTAAAATCCTGTAAAAAATCAAGCGAACTGCTGTCCTGGTTGCTCAGGGCTTCCCTGATCTGGTGAAACCAAATGTCGAAGCGGCTTTCATATGCAGTGCCCTCTTTGTATTTCCAGTGCGCCGCCAGGCCTTTTTCCGCAATTTCATTCATACGTTTGGTGCGGATCTGCACCTCCACCCATTTACCCTGTGGACCCATTACCGTGGTGTGCAATGCTTCGTAGCCATTGCTTTTCGGGTTGCTCAGCCAATCCCTTAATCTTTCCGGGGAAGGATTGTAGGCATCGGTGATGATACTGTATACTTTCCAGCAATCTTCTTTTTCTTTTTCAAGGGGTGCATTCACGATGATCCTGATGGCAAAGAGATCATACACTTCTTCAAAAGAAACGCCTTTCTTT
>JAKFCK010000258.1:0-4522 GCA_036676685.1 Chitinophagaceae bacterium
TTTATTGTATTTTACCAACTCATTGATCAGTACCTCGGCATTGCTGTAATGAACATTATCATCACCCGTGCCATGGATATACAACAGGTTCCCTTTTAGTCCCTGCACATGGGTGATTGGTGAGCCCTTGATAAAATCCTCCCTGTTTTCCTGGGGCAGGCCCATATAACGTTCCTGGTAGATATTATCATAAAACAACTGGTTGGATACTGCCGCGATGGCAACTCCGGTTTGAAATATTTCGGGATAACGGAACAGGAGGTTAAGCGTGGATGAACCTCCACCACTCCAGCCCCAGACAGCCACACGGCTCTTGTCCATATAAGGCCTTTCCAGGATCTTTTTTGCTCCCATGGCCATGTCCCTGATGTTTATCTCGCCGATCTTACGGTAGATGGATTTACGCCATGCCGCACCTTTCAATACGGGTGTTCCCCGGTTGTCCAAACCCACCTGGATATAACCATCGGCAGCCATATCTCCATCATATAGAAAATTTTTGTGGGTTCCATAACTGTCATCAATAGTCGCACCCGCAGGCTCACCATACACGTAAAACACCACGGGGTATTTTTTGCCGGCATCAAAATTCGCCGGTTTGCGTATCCAGGCATCCAGCAGGATATTATCTTCAGTTGTCACCTGCAAATATTCCACGTTGATTGATGCATCCGTTTTTAAATTAGCAGCGATGCTTTTGCTGCTGTTTAGTGGTTTGCTGTCAGGCAGGCTGATCCATTCCGTGAGAGGCGGAGTGTTGTAATTGCTAAAAGTATGCCTCGCTATCTTCCCTGTAGGGGAAATGACGTATTGATGCGTACCCTTTAAATCCTGTGCTGTCACTAATTCCGGGTCATCCTTAGGGTTGTTTATTTTTACTTTATAAAGGTATAACTGCGTGGGGTTATTAGGGGATGCCGTAAAATAAATATTGTTCCCTGGCTCGTCAATCGCCACTATTTTGCCTATGTCATAATTCCCTTTGGTAAGGAGGGTTATCGTTTTGCCATCCCTTGAGATCTTGTAGATATGCCTCCAGCCATCTTTTTCACTCACCCACAAAAATTCCTGCCCTTTGTTTATCCAGCTCCATCCCACCGGGTTGTCGGTATTCATATCCACCCAGGCATCGTCATTTTCCGCCCAGAAAGTTGTGGCACTCCCATCAGTTGTTTTGCAATAGATCAGTTTGCTTTCCTGTTGTTTCCTGTCCAGGCGCTGAACGATCAGTTCATTCGGGCCACTCCATTCCATCCTGGGGACATAATGCTGGCGTGGATCACCTTCCAGGTTCATCCAGCGGATAAGGCCTCCGGCCAGGGTAACAACACCTATGCGTACGGGTGAGGGTGCTTCGCCCACCTTCGGGTACTCTACCGGTATAACCTTAGAATAATTTGAATCTGTTGTATTCAGCATATAGTAGTCCCGGATTTGTGTGGCGTCTACCTGCCAGAAAGCTATCTGTTTTCCGTCCGGGCTCCACCGGAAACCATCCCTGCACCCGAACTCTTCTTCATAGACCCAGTCAAAAGTGCCATTGATGAGTTTTCGTGTACCGTCAGTGGTTAGCTTGCGCACTTGCCCCGTGGCCACATCTTCTGCATAAATATTATTGCCGCTTACGTATGCCACAAAACGACCATCTGGTGAAAATTTTGCAAACATGAGTGACTGGGAAGGAAGATTCTGCCCCAGTTTTTTGAGTTGGTTGGCTGCAATATTGAATACCCAATAGTCTCCCCTGGTATTATACCTCCAAACCTTGGCTGTATTGGTAAATAACAGCAGTTTGCTACGATCGGGACTGTAATCAAAAGATTGTGGCCGCAAGGAAACAGTACTACCGGCAGGGGTTAGCTGGCTTTTGGAAAACAACGTGGTTTCTGATTCCGTTTTCGGGTCCACTTTTACAATCGCCTCGTCTTTCACCCTCAGGTATGCCAATCCATCCACTGTCCAGTTAAGGCCCTTGTTCTGGCCAAAACCTGGTTGCGCGAACAAAAATGAAATAATAACTAAAAACTTTAATCTGATTATCATAGTCTTATTTTATGCACTAAAATTACAGAAATAAAAAGAGCGGCAATATGCAGCCCGGATAAAAGAAGATTCCATTTATCAAAATAGCAGGTATTTTTGCATAACATTTACAGAAAATGCAATCACAAAAATTACGCTTAGATAAATATTTATGGTCCATCCGGCTTTTTAAAACACGCAGCCTGGCTGCAGAAGCATGTGAAAAAAACAAAGTCAGGTACGGGGGCAACCCGGCTAAAGCTTCGAAGAATGTTTCTATAGGTGACGAGTATGAAGTAAAAACCGAAGCAAAAAAATGGGTGATCAAAGTTACAGCCCTGTTACATACGAGGGTACAATATTCAGAAGCCGTTAACTGCTATCTTGATATTACACCGGAGGAAGAAGTGGACCGTATCCAATACCAGGCAGCTGCTTTTCATACCGGCAAAAGATTGAGTAAAGTCGGCCGCCCTACAAAAAAACAACAACGCGACCTGGACACATTCACAAATCCCGGAGAGTCAGGAAGTGAATAGAGAATGGTGAATAGTGAATAGTGAATGGTGAATAGTGAATGATCAAAGCCTTGCAGTTCTTAAGATGCGACTATATTTTGCTCAATCGTTGCACTCATTGGTAATCGACCTGCTGACGTAATGACCCTTTCACTTATTGACCTGTTGACCTATTGACTTATTGACCTATTGACTATTGACCTATTGACCATTGACCTATTGACCATTGACCATTGACCTATTGACCTATTGACTTATTGACCCATTCACCATTCACCATGAAAATCGACATCATTTCTGTAGTTCCGGATTTACTCAGCTCCCCTTTTTCGCATTCTATTATGAAACGTGCGCAGGATAAAGGGTTACTGGAAGTGAATGTGATCAACCTGAGAGATTATACTACTTATGCAAGAGCGCAGGTAGACGATTATCCTTTTGGCGGCGGAGCGGGCATGGTGATGATGGTGGAGCCGCTCGCAAACGCAATCGAAAGCTTGCAAAAGGAAACCCTGTATGATGAAATAATTTTCCTTACGCCAGATGGGGAAACGCTGAACCAGCAAATGGCCAATAAACTTTCCCTGAAAAAAAATCTGATGATCATCTGTGGCCATTATAAAGGAATAGATCAGCGCGTAAGAGATCATTTTGTAACAAAAGAGATCTCGATAGGTGATTACGTTCTCAGCGGTGGCGAACTGGCGGCGGCTGTATTGACCGATGCGATCGGGCGGCTCGTACCAGGTGTATTAAATGACGAAACTTCAGCACTCAGCGATTCATTCCAGGATAATTTACTTGCACCTCCGGTCTACACAAGGCCGGAAAATTTTCGCGGCTGGAAAGTGCCCGAGGTACTGATGAGCGGCAATCACAAACTGATAGAAGAATGGCGCCATGAGCAGGCTGTGCAACATACCAAAAACAGGCGTCCCGACCTTTTAAATGACCATGATATTTAAATAAAAAAGCTCCACAAACGGAGCTATTTTTTGTTTAATCTTTTTAAGGTTGTGAGGTGTCAGTCGCGAGTGGCTATATGGCACGCTTAAATTTTCTTGGTATGATCAGCTTTCCACTTTGCCATCTTCCCATCACCAAATCATCAAATCAATCCATCAAACTAAAGATGGATTAATTGGTAAAAATCTTATCATCCACCGGCACATTTGCAGAAATTTTGTCGAAGGTTATGGTTCCCTGTGTGGTAATGTTCGTATATGGAAACCAATATCCTTCCGCATTTTGTTTGTAATCTGCAAGTTTGGTTTCCACGTCCATCTCCTGTCCTTCTGCGCTGATCTTCGACGCTGTTTTTATGATGAAATTTGAAGCAGCATCAATATAATAATAAACGGCGTTCCCATTCCCGCTTTTTACCACCTTAAGTTTATGTGCATCCTTGCCGTCCACCTTTTCAGTACCTACATATTCTGCGGTGTATCCTTTTTCTTTATAGTTGAATAATGCTCCCTGGATGTCAAACTGTGATTGCACACTTTTAAACTGATCAGCGGTCATTTCCTGCGGTTCTGTTTGTTGCATGATGGGCATAAACACCCATCCTTTTGATGTGTTAGCCAGTTGGTAGTTCGAGGTACCCATGATCTCGAGGTCCAGGCGCAGGCCGGCAAGGTGTTTTTTAGTGATGGTCAGCGGCACATCGATTCCCTGGGTGTTCATATTTCCTTCCATTTTTATTGTACTCAGGGTGGCAAGTTTGGCAGCTCCACCCATTGCAGCTATATTTTTATTGATGATCTCATCCGCCGTTTGCGCGATACCTGCCGAAACGATAAAAGTACACGCGGCCACGAATAATGTTTTCAGTGTTTTCATTGTCTTATTTGGTTTATTTTTATTGTGTTTAATCAGGGAGCAAGATAATCATAAAAAATTACCGGGCACTTTTTGAAAGCCCTTTCAAAGAAAAATCAATCCACTCATAAAAAACATAAAAAACGTAATGGCTGTAACAT
>JAKFCK010000259.1:0-4658 GCA_036676685.1 Chitinophagaceae bacterium
GGCCCTTGATCTGTGCATTCAGTTCATCAATGTCCAGCCGGTAAATACGGCGTACAGGTTTTTCTGTTAGTTTAACGATGTCCTCCCTGCTGATGGCTCTTTTCAGCTGTTTTTTAAACGGGTCAAATGCCTTATCAATCGCAGTTAAAACCTTCTCCCATGTCTCATGTTTCTTTTCCAGTTCTTTATAGATCTTTTCTTCAAAGAAAATTTTCTCCAGGGAAGTATAATGCCATTTTTCCTGCAATTCGGCCAGTTTGATCTCTAATTCCCGCTTCAGCAACTCTTTCGTGTTGTCTGCTGAAACCCGCAGCAGCTCAGGAACTCCCATAAATAGCGGCTTGTGGTTCACAATTACGCAGCAATTGGGAGAAATACTTACTTCACAATCCGTAAATGCATAAAGTGCATCAATGGTGATATCCGGTGAGATACCCGGCGCCAGTTCAATGAAAATCTCGACTGCGGCTGCAGTGTGATCTGTAACTTTTTTAATTTTGATCTTACCCTGGTCGTTCGCCCGCACGATACTTTCCATCAACTGGCTGGTGGTAACACCAAAGGGCACACTTTTAATGATGAGTGTTTTTTTGTCCTGTTCTTCGATAATGGCCCTTACCCTCACTTTTCCCCCGCGCCGGCCTTCATTGTAATTGCTGGCATCCATTGTACCCCCTGTTTGAAAATCGGGAAATACTTCAAACTTTTTTCCGCGCAGGTATTTGATTGATGCATCAATGAGCTCGCAGAAATTATGCGGCAGAATTTTAGTGGCAAGCCCCACGGCAATACCTTCTGCGCCCTGGGCGAGCAACATCGGGAATTTCATGGGCAAGGTAACGGGTTCATTCTTTCGGCCGTCATAGCTTAGCTGCCATTCGGTGGTTTTTGCGTTAAAGGCCACATCCAGGGCAAATTTGCTGAGCCTTGCTTCAATGTACCGCGGGGCGGCAGCTTCATCTCCTGTGCGCACGTCTCCCCAGTTACCCTGCGTCTCTATCAGCAGGTCCTTTTGGCCCATGTTCACCAGCGCATCCCCGATACTCGCATCACCATGCGGATGGTACTGCATACTTTGCCCGATAATATTGGCCACCTTGTTGAAACGCCCGTCATCCATTTCTTTCATGGCATGTAATATCCTGCGCTGCACGGGTTTCATCCCGTCTTCAATAGCGGGCACCGCACGCTCCAGTATCACATAACTGGCATAATCCAGGAACCAGGTTTTGTATTGCCCGCTGATACCCGTATCGCTATGGGTATATTCTTCTTTAAGTTTCTTCGCCATGATATTTTTAAGCTATTAGCAATTGGTATTGCACTGTTAGTTTAAACTTCCTTTCTGTTAGTCATAAAATTCAAACAGGTATTTTTCATCATATTCAATCTCAAATTTTTTAAGAAATTCAATGTACTCCTGCCTGAAGGTTTTCTTTTAATGGTGATCTTTTTGATTCAAGATATATTTGACGACATTGTCTATCGCAGACCTGGAATAGGAGAAAGCCCCATAACCTTCCTGCCATGCAAATTTTTTATTGGTTAAATGATTGTCATTAATAAAATTATTTGAGCTGATCTTTATTTCTTTAACAAAATCGGAAATAGATTGATTCGGATTTAACCCGATGAGAAAATGCATATGGTCGGGCATACAATAAATTGCCAGTGGTTTATGTTTTTTGTTACTGGCGGTGCCACAAATATATTTTTCAATTTGACTTCTTTCGGGTTCCATAATCATGTTTTGCCTTCCTTTTACAGCAAATACCAGTTGTGTCAACAGTTGTGTATATGTGTTTGGCATAATGGTAGGATTTAATAATAGATCATTTGTTGGTTTTGTTATAACGGTTTTTAATACAAAGAGGATGCTCCTACGGAGCAATTTAATCAAATCTTTTTTACGCTACAAAGAGGGTGCTCCTACGGTGCAAAAAAACAATTTTGATTTTAATGCTACAAAGAGGATGCTCCTACGGAGCAATTCAATCAAATCCTTTTTTGCTACAAAGAGGATGCTCCTACGGAGCAATTCATTCGAATCTTTTTTGCTACAAAGAGGCAGCTCCTACGGAGCTATTAATCAAAACTTATTAAACCCTCTTTACCCAATTTCTTTTTGCCCCATCGGGGCAACCACTTTGTAACGCTACAAAGAGGGTGCTCCTACGGAGCAATTCATCAAATCCTTTTTTGCTACAAAGAGGATGCTCCTACGGAGCATTTCTTTTTGCCCCATCGGGGCAAGCCCTTTGTAGACAAATTGTGAATGTGTTTTACCGCTCCATAGGAGCGGCATATCATTCTGTATAAATCCCCACCTTCTCATGGCAAATTGTGATTGTTGATCATGCAGATTTAGTTTTTATCTCGAAATCTTTCATGTTGCCGATCTTTCCCTGCACATCAAACATATCCTGGGCGATCATCGTTTTCAATCTCCAGAGCAGGTACGCGTCGCCGGTAGTATGTTTCGCTTTGCTCAAAAAATGATGGATGACCCTGGAAGCTTTTTGCCAGTCCGCAGTAACCTGTTTCTTTAGTTCAGCATCATAAAAATCGTAATCTTCCTGCACGAGTTTTTTGCCACCATCCAGCAGGCGTACGCCGCGGTTTTCATTACACAACCTGGTCCACTCATCCGGGTCTACCTCAAATTCACTCAGCGTGATCTCTCTCGCCAGTTTTTTTGCTTTTAAAAATTCCTTCGCAGGAATTTCGCTCAGCCAGTTCGGATAAAATATCTGGCCCTTATCATTAAAAAACGGGAGGTTGTTCAGGTAAAGGATAAAAACCCGGCCCTGGAATTCTTTCATGAAATGTAGCAGCCAATAATAGCCGCTCACATCGTGTTTGTTCTGTGCCGCCCAGATCCAGGTTATTTCGTCCGCATTACGGCGCATTGTGCCCACGAGTTCGGCTACTGTTTTGGGGTCGTCCACTTCCCCGCTATCTACCCGGCCATCGTAATCTCCACCCGCAAGCACCTCTCTCCACCATTCGCGCCGGGCAAGCATTCCTTCGCCCACATATACATTGTCCAAAGGTCCAACGGCATAATCATCTTTTATTTGGATCACTTCCCCCGCTAAACTTTCATCCATTCCAATAGCTTCCGTCAACACTTTTACGTCTGCTTCATTAAATACTATATGTATCATCTAATTTGTTTGATTTGTAGATTCGGGTGTAACAATATAATACACCGCAGTTGTCAAAAAATTTCGCACAAAAGGTATGGCCTTTATGAGCGAAAACTGCACGCTGGGTTTCCACCCAAATTTGTATTCGTAAACCGGGTTGATCAGCCAGTGTTTTTGTTTAAGGATCCTGTACCCGGTTGTTTTTAATATTTTTTCAAAACGTTCGATGCTTATGCCCGTTTCCTTTATCTCCACAAGGTCTTCCGAGTATTGCTTATTCATTCTCATTAACCCTTTAAATAATGGCATTGGCAACAAATGCCAATAGGGCGTTTTCCCCAGCCAGCCCTGCATCATTTGCTGGTGGCCGCCGTATGGCATCTGCCAGGGAGGAAACCCAAAAAAGATCACCCCGCCAGGCTTGAGAAAATTTTTCATCCAGGCAATTAATTTTTGCTGGTCATGAATATGTTCTATTACGTCCTTTAAAACGATGATATCAAATTTTGTCCCGAGGTCCTTCTCCGGATCCACATCATAAATGTTACTGTCAATCAATTTCACTTTTCCTTCTGCCAGTTCCGGGGCCAGCCATTCATTTGCCTTCTCCAACCACAAAGGAAACATTTCTACGCCCGTGCATATACAGCCAGCTTCGCTGAAAGCCCTGAGTAATGAACCCTGCCCACAACCAATTTCCAGCAATTGCATACCCGGTTCAATCGGTTTCACTTCCCGGATGAAAGGCAGCAGCCATTGCCGCGCATTCGCCAGTTGTATTTCAAAATATTTTTTGTAATCTGTGTGAAACTCGTACATAAATGTCCCCAAACCCCTAAAGGGGCTTATAGAAGTTTTTAATTTTTATAGTTACTTTTTTTGATCAAACTAATTTTCCTTTAGAAATAAAGCCCCTTCAGGGGTTGGGGTTTCAACGAGATCAAGTTCGACCCTTAAGTTATCAATGATAAAATCCTGCCGCTGGGGAGAATTTTTGCCCATATAATATTCAAGCAGGTTTTGAATGTGTTCCCCTGTTTCCATGATCACGGGCTGCAACTTCATATCTGCGCCGATGAAACGCGCAAACTCATCCGGGCTGATCTCTCCCAACCCTTTAAAGCGGGTAATCTCCGGTTTGGTGCCTAGTTTTTTCATGGCCGCCTGCTTTTCCGTTTCATCATAACAATAGATCGTTTCCTGCTTATTCCTCACACGGAACAATGGCGTTTCCAGCACATACACGTGACCGTTTTTTGCAAGGTCAGGGAAAAACTGCAGGAAAAAAGTCATGAGCAGGAGACGGATATGCATACCATCCACGTCAGCATCCGTGGCAATCACAATATTGTTGTAGCGCAAACCTTCATAACCCTCTTCGATATTCAGTGCATGCTGAAGCAGGTTGAATTCCTCGTTCTCATACACCACTTTTTTTGTGAGGCCAAAACAGTTCAGGGGTTTTCCCCTCAGGCTCAAAACAGCCTGGGTGTTTACGTTGCGGGCCTT
>JAKFCK010000260.1:0-3827 GCA_036676685.1 Chitinophagaceae bacterium
CTTGTATCGGTCGTTATTTAACTGCCCAGGGGAAAATCAACAATGTTTTGTTGTCTCAAACCATTGTTCTTAGCCTGAATGCCCGCATGAATGAGGGTGTATTGAATAACCTGCCAATTGACTACGGCTGGCTGGCTACAAGAGCCAAAGACGGTTGTGGTGAAGACGCCGAGCCTGTAGATTGTACCCTTGGTGGTGGCGAAGTTAAATCATGGCTGATGAACAAAAATGTTGTGGACTACCTCACTGACTTTGGTGCGGAAGATGCAGATGTAAGCGATCTGATCGCGCTTGCAAACGATGTTCTTGGTGGAGTGTTGATCCCCGGCCAGGTTGGCGCAAACGGAAATAT
The DNA here is from genome assembly GCA_036676685.1 of Chitinophagaceae bacterium. Lineage (GTDB taxonomy): Bacteria > Bacteroidota > Bacteroidia > Chitinophagales > Chitinophagaceae > Ferruginibacter. The sequence continues at coordinate 353 of JAKFCK010000260.1, forward strand.
TGTTCCATCCTATTCTGACGTGAACAACGCAGTGGATGTGATCAACAATGCCTTTGACGGTTGCAGGCAGGGAATCGGCTACTTCGAGTGTGCTAAGAATTGTGACAACCTATTGTTACCATGTGTGAGCCTGGTACCGCTGTCGATAACAGCTACAAAAGTAGGTACGGTTGAAAATCAATTAAAATCAAGTGTCTATCCAAACCCCTACAGCGATGCTGTTAGCCTCAGGATCAAATCTCCTGTAAGTGGTATGGCTGTGATAGAGTTCTACGACGCAACAGGAACAAGGTTGTTTACAAAATCACAATACGTGATTGCAAATACCGAAGCTTCTGTTCAGTTGAAAGGGCTGATCAGTTCCAGTACTTTACATTACAAAGTAAACGTTGGTTCTTACAGAACCACAGGAACTGCGCTAAGGTTGAGGTAATCAAACCAACCTATAAACAAAAAAGCCGCCTTTTTAGGCGGCTTTTTTGTTTAATGATCCGTAACAGGATTGATTCGAATGGCTACGATTGAGATTATTTTCTTTTTTTTAGGCAAAAGCAGGGTTAAAACAGGTGCCTGCACAATAAAGCCTTTCACACCGCGTTAATAGAATGGTTTTTCATAGGATATTGGATTAATACGGGCTTTGATTTCTATCTCGGCCCCTTTTTTTTGCCCCCTAGTGAACGCCATGCACTATTTGTGATCCTTTTTTCCTGGGTTATCTGGCAGTTTCTTCCGGGGCGGCTGATCGCCAGCTTCTTTTTCAATCACTTTAGGCTCGGGTAGTTTGCCTCTTTTGTAAATGATGAGGCCATTCAGAAAATTGCGAAGGACCTGGTCCCCGGCCTCCACGTAACCGGGATGGTCCTCGTTCCTGAACAGGTCGCCAAGTGCTCCTTTTGTAATTTCGAAATCCACGAGCGATAATATTTCAATGATATCATCATTACGCAGGGAAAGGGCTACCCTTAGTTTTTTTAGTATGTCGTTGTTGCTGAGCATAAATGATAATTTTAAAGTTTTAAAATACTCTTTTTTCTCCCTGCTGGAATAAAAAAACTCCCATAAAGGGAGTTTATAATTCAATTAGAGAAGTGATCAAAGGATGAGCATAGAGTCACCATAACTGAAGAAGCGATATTTATCCTTAATCGCTTTTTTGTAAGCTTCCATCATCAGGTCATACCCGGCAAACGCGCAGGCCATGATCAGCAGGCTGGTCTTTGGTAGGTGAAAATTAGTCACCAATGCATCTGCTATATTAAAATTGTAAGGAGGATGGATAAAATGGTTGGTCCAACCTTCGCTAGGTTTTAATAACTTTTGTGCGGTGTAAGACGTCTCCATTGCACGCATGGTAGTGGTGCCGATAGAACAGATCCTGTGGCCGCCTTCTTTAGCCTTATTTACAATGGCGCATGCCGTTTCGTCTATATGGTAATATTCTGCATCCATTTTATGTTTGCTCAGATCTTCTACTTCGATAGGGCGGAAAGTGCCAAGCCCTGTATGCAGGGTGACTTCCGCAAAACGAACACCCTGGATCTCGAGTCTTTTGATCAGTTCTTTGCTAAAGTGCAATCCTGCTGTTGGTGCAGCTACGGCGCCTTCATGCTTGGCATAAACGGTCTGATAACGTTCTTTATCCTCTTCTTCAGGCTTACGCTTGATATATTTTGGCAATGGTGTTTCCCCTAAAATGTCCAGCATCTGGCGGAATTCCAGGTCCGTGCCATCCCATAGGAACCTGATGGTCCGGCCACGACTGGTGGTATTATCGATCACTTCCGCTACCAACTCGTCACTTTCTCCAAAATAGAGTTTGTTACCCACACGGATCTTACGCGCAGGGTCCACGATAACATCCCAAAGCTTATTAGCCTTGTTCAACTCTCTCAACAGGAACACTTCTATCTTGGCACCGGTTTTTTCTTTACGCCCATACATACGGGCAGGAAATACCTTGGTGTTGTTTACCACGAAAACATCCTTGTCATCAAAGTACTCCATAATATCCCGGAACTGGCGGTTTTCTATGTCACCGGTTTTACGGTTGATCACCATCATCCGGCTGTCTTCACGTTTTTTGGTAGGGTGTTGGGCAATAAGGTTGAGGGGAAGGTCAAATCTGAACTGGGATAATTTCATCAGGAACTATTTAGTTTTTTTTGTGGGATGGATCTCTCGGAAAAGCTGCTTGTGTTGAAAAGCCTTTGGAAGATTCATGCAATTATTAATCTTGTTTGTTATTAATCACATGCCGGGCACGGTAACACTTGTGCAGAGATAGAAAACCTTTTAATGAGTAAAAGGTGTATATCATGTTACGGCATGATTTTAAAGTGGGCAAAGATACAAAATTTTACCCGGAATAAATACGGTATTTTTTTTAAAATTCAACAAATTTTTTCATTATTTTTTTAAGAATACTATTTTTTATAGCTGGATATTCTACGCCGATCATTTTTTTTGAATTTTCTTAGTAATAGTTGCAACTTTATGAAGTGGCAGTTAGTCATTAATCATATGAAATATTTGAAACCCGCCTTGCTGGCTTTTGTGTGTTGTAGTTTTTGGTTGGGCGCTGTTTCGCAAACGCCTAAGAACTACCAGGGGCTTCTCTGGGAAATTACCGGTAATGGGCTCTCCCGGCCGTCTTACCTATTTGGAACCATGCACGTCAGTAATAAACTGGCCTTCCACCTCAGTGACTCTTTCTACTATGCATTGAAACAGGTAGACGCGGTGGCCCTGGAATTAAATCCTGATCTGTGGCAGGCGCAGATGGTGCGACTGTCTGAACTGAATGGTAACTATACAAAGTTCACGCAAAACGCGGGCAACGATTTTTTAACTGAAAATAGTTTCCAGCTCAATTCTTACGAGGACCAGCTGAAAGCTGCCCTTAGTTCGGAGCCACCCGTGGTAAATAGCCTGCTTTACCGCTCCTATAAATCCCGGGACGATTTTGAAGAAGATACCTTCCTGGATCTCTATATCTTCCAGGCCGGGAGAAAGTTGGGCAAAGCTGCCGCCGGTGTGGAGGATTACTACCAGTCCGAGAAACTGGTGATGGAAGCTTACCGGGATATGGCCGTTGAAAAAAAGAAAAAAGATATTGACCTGGACGGGGAAAGCGTGAACAGCCTCCTTCAGAAATTACAGCAGGCCTACCGCAACGGGGACCTGGATATGATGGACTCACTGGATAATAAGATGGAAAAATCCGAGGCATTCCGCGAGAAGTTCCTGTACCGTCGCAACGAGATCCAGGCGGATGCCATGGACAGTATTGTCAAAACAAGATCGCTATTTGCCGGTGTTGGCGCCGCTCACCTTCCCGGGGAAAGAGGGGTAATAGAGTTGCTCAGGAAAAAAGGGTACAAGCTAAGGCCGGTAAAAATGTCTGACAGGGATGCAGCCCAAAAGGATGCTATCAACCAGATGAAAGTGAAAGTGAATTTTAGTCTCCAGCATG
>JAKFCK010000261.1:0-3380 GCA_036676685.1 Chitinophagaceae bacterium
GAAATTACCGTTAGCATCAAAGTTGTAATAATCCTGGTCAGTTGGCGAGATATTCGTACTGATCTCAATCAATTCTGTGTTTGTATTGGGGATCTTTTTTATCCTCGTTAACTCAAAATCGCCACTTTCTGCAACCTTGCTTTTTGTTGCCCTGCTGTACACCTTCAGCGGCCTGTTGATCCACGCAGCGCAGGATACATACAGTAAATTATTACTGAACACCACACTCGACGACGCAAGGCCCACATTTACCTGGTCAATCTTTTCCAGCGTTTGAGCGTTGTAGATAAATATCCAGCCGTCGTTGCGGGGTACATACAATTCTTTCACCCCGTTATAGGTGCCAAAATCGGCATAGCCAATGGTGGAACCTGTATTTACCGACTTCAGCATTTGCTTATTTTCTACATTATATATAGCAATGCGGCCCGTTTTCTCAAAAAAGTACAATTGCCGGCTAGTAGTTTCAAATTGCACATCAAACGGGGACACATCAACGATGGTGATCTCGGGACGTAGGTAAGTCACCACGTTGCTCACCACTGATGGTCCGCTCGATAAAGTGGCCACTACCTGGTAGGCTACGTAGGGTAAATACGGAACCGCCTGGTCAACGAACCTTGTAAGGGCAGCAGCGTTTATATCGTAAGAGATATTCGTCCATGCCCCTGATGGATCATCCCTTCTGAATACCCGGTAATAAGCAAAGTTGGGGTCATTTAAAACACTCCAGGTTAAAACAACCGAGTCGGGCAAAGTTTGCGGGTTGTTTAAAATTATTTTGTCTGAAAATGAAGTGGGGTTGGGATCAGGAGCATCTTTTTTGCATCCGTAAAAAAACAGTAGGGTGAGGGCGGCAACAAGTGTTGTAGTTAGTTTCATTTTGGTAAGAAGTTAGTTCCAGGATTTAAAAGACTAAACTATGATAAAAAAAGCGAATGGCAAAAACCCCCTGACCTCCAAAAAACCCCCTGACCCCCTGAAGGGGGAACCTTATGGGTTATTCCCTACGAATGACTGAAGCCATCCGCCTGGAAGCATTTTTAAAAAGTTTGAAGGGAGGTAGCCGTTTTTAATTTTCCGGTTTTCAACCGGTATGAGATAAGCCCGCCCCGTGTGCCACCAACAAGGGCTGGGTATGCCGGTAGAAAACAGAAACCTTAAAGCTACAAAGGATAAACTTTCCGGGCACCTTCATTGTCGAATTCCGTTAAAGCAAGTGTTTTATTGTTCTTGTTCTTACCACAGCGATAATGCATGACAGGGTAGGGGGCATCCGGTCCTGAACCTCATTTAAAAAAATAACTGCACATTAAAAAACGGTATTAAAAACGTGCAAAACACGCTACCAAAAATCTTTTGGCAATTGTAATTTCACCTCACTAACCTACACTTACTTTCCACGCCACAGCACCGCTTCCCTTTTATTACCCGATTTTAATAAAAGCAGATCATAATCTCTGTCATTGCAAACCACCGGCAAAGAGAATAGGGTGGATCCTTCCATGGAACCCCTTACCCGGTCCCTGTCATTATTTTTTAAACAATTCAACCATTGAATTATGAGCCAGGACAATCAACATTCCTCATCACAATCCGGCGATACCGGGAAAGACGTTGAATCACTCGATGCTAAAAGCGAAACGGCCTGGAGAGACCTTTCCAGCCAGGTGATAGAGGGTCGTGCGCAGAAAACAGCGGGCAAATCCAACGACCTTTTATTGGAGCAAACAAAACAAAACCCGGAGGCGCCCACGGTACCCGTCTTTCGGTTATGGATGGCCGACAATTTAGCGATGGACGGGAACCATACGGAAGCCATTAAACATTATGATGATTGCATTGATGCCTGCCAGTCGTCAAGGCCCTTTATACGCGGGCAGGATTTTATCCCCGGCGCCATGACGCACAAAGCACAGCTGCTAAGCCAGGTGGGCGACTTTTCTTCGGCGATCAGTACGTTTGGGGATTTGTACAATTACCAATCCGCCGACAAAATGCCGGCATTGCAGGCAGGTATGATCGCCGAACAAACAGGGCAGGAGGACCTGGCATATGAATGGTATTCCCGCATCACCACTTCATCCGCTTCTGCACATACAGATGATGCCGGTGAACTGGCGCGACGAAACACAGAGCGGCTGAAAGACGGTAAGGTGCCTTATTACGAAAGCGCCACTGAACTGGCCGAAACACTTACGTACGCAATAGAAAGACAGGATATACCGATGCTGAATAAACTGGTATGCAGAAGCCATTTCGCCATTGGTCCCGTGGGCGGGCATACAGGATTTGAAAGCCTTGAGATGTATGGCAAATTCCTGGAGGAATTAAGTATGGGCGCCGTGAAAGTAAAACGTGCCTTACTCGGATCCGGGGGTAAAAGATATATCCCTACCATGAACTGGAAGGGAAGTTGTTTCAGCGAAGACGTCTCCCTGATGATCACGAAGCAGCCTAAAGGCTGGCAGTGGACGGGCATTGTCCTGCATACCCCTACGGAGTTCTGGCTGGAACGATGGAAGCCGGCGGTATTGCAGACCAATGATCCTTTACCTTTCCGGCTGAAAGCGCCATGGCCAAAAGACCAGTGCTTCACTGCCGGTGGACTTTGGCAATATGTAGCCGAACAGGCGATCGTGCTGGCCAGCTGGCCATTCGGAGCTTTGGTGGCGGCCGGTATGGCAACCGGTTGCTGTGGATGGGGACCGAGGGGATATTATTATAATTCAGCACCCACCCATGATGAGGAAGATGCATTTGCCATTGACTTTACCAGGTACAGGAAGTACGTGCCTTATGATAATGAAAGTGGCGGTACACCGGTGCTGGCAGCGCATGATGGTATCGTAAGCAAAGTACGCGCAGGCGTCGGCACAGGAAATTCATCTATGGATAACAGGGTGGAAGTACATCACGCAGATCCGGCGAACCCGTCAGATACCACCCGATTTACTTCGAAATATTTACACCTGGAAGGTCCCTGGAAGATTCCCGTTTCCGAAGGCATGGCCATCCGCGTAGGGACGCGCCTGGGATTAATGGACGATACCGGCAACTCTGTACTCGACCATTTACATTTTTCTATTCATGACCGGAACCTGCCTTATGCCGGTGCGCCGGAAGGGAAAAGTGTGCGACCTACACCCATGAGTGGCGTTACTCTTGGTGATGATGACTCCAACAAATGTGTGAAATCAGATAACATTGAATATACAGGAACAAATCAAATGATATACCCAACAGGATTTGCAGGACAGAACTGGCTCATTGTACCAGTTGGCCTGGCAGTAAACGAAAGACCTCCCACTTCCATCGCCGATCAAAAATGGATGATGGTATTATCGGGTGTCGCGTTATTAAACTTTAAAGGCACAGGT
>JAKFCK010000262.1:0-15820 GCA_036676685.1 Chitinophagaceae bacterium
GCATACAAAATAAACACCGGTTTGTGCGGGGTATTGAGCCTGCAGGTTGGAAAATGCGTTTTCTATCCTGGCGATAACAGTGATGGCACTGATATTACTGATATTAAGCACCACCAGGTCATTCACATTATTGGTGTAAAGAAAATTACCCTTCAGCGTTACTTCATTGCACAAGGGGATCTTGATAAAAGATAGCTTTTGAGGAGAAGCAGGGTTAGCGATATTGATCACATGAATACCATTGCCGTCTTCCACCTGGAATAAATAGTTCCCGATCGTGGCAATTTTCCCACCCATTGAGATAGGTTGGGCATTTTGCTGGGTGATAGTTTTTAATTCTGTCTGGTTGCCATAGACCGGCACCAAGGCATCTACCAGGCCCGGCATGTTGCTCTCCTTGGTACAGGACCAAAAAGTGATGGACAAAGCGGCCATCAAGAAATATCTCATCAGTTAGTATTTGCTAACGAAGACATTAGTCATTGAAATTTAGCTGCATACGTGGAATAAATTGAACTGGATAGATGTCCCTGTTTACCCTTCCGTGCACAGAATAACGTGAGACGGCTCATTTCCTCATTCCTTATTCCTCATTCCTTATTTCTTATTTCTTATTTCTTATTTCTTATTTCAAATTTAAGCATGCAATAATTCTTTCTTTGCCATCAGTAAACCCACTTCTTCCACGTATTCTTCATCAGGCACACAGCAGTCCACGGGGCACACAGACGCGCATTGTGGTTCTTCGTGAAAACCCTGGCATTCGGTACACTTATTTGGCACGATGTAATAAATATCTGTAGCGATTGGAGGAAACAAAGTATCTGCGCCAACCACTGACCCGTTAAGCAAGGTAAAATTTCCTGTGACCGTAGTACCCTCAGACATCTTCCATTCCACCCCACCTTCATATATCGCATTGTTAGGACATTCAGGTTCGCAGGCCCCGCAATTAATACATTCTTCTGTGATTTTGATAGCCATTGTAATTACTTTTTATAGTTAGTTTGAAATTAATTATGCAATACAAAAAGACCGCATTTAATCCTTGCAGCAACTAACAACCATCAAGTGCTGACATGATTTTTGTCAGGATTGGGTACCTCACTGCAGAAAACAGGAGCGGCGGAGCATTAACAGGGCTGCCCTGCCAACCTCTCTAAACTCAATTCTTCCTGCATACCATGCCCTCGACCCTCCACCCTACACCTTGTAAAAAAGAGTAATTGTATTGTCACCAGGATACCCGGCCGATGTGGCCGGATAAATGTTGAACGGATACTTTTACCGTGTCTTTGCTCACACTACCCTGTGCCGAAGTGCCGGTAACGGTATAACTGGTTTCCTGCAGCGGGCTGGCATCTGGCGATGCACATGCCGTGCAACTGAGGCCGGCTACCGGGCTCCAGGTATAGCTGGCAGCACCACTTGCAGTTAGGGTGCCGGGTGTTCCTTTACAAATCGTGAGATCCATACCGGCTCTTACTAACGGTATGGGATAAGCGTTAAAGGTTACCTGAGCGGTATCTTTGCAACCGCAGCTATTCGTAGCAGTCAGTTGTATAGAATAGTTTCCGGCACTGGTAAATAGTATGGCATTCATGATCTGCGAACTGGCTGTGCTGCCATTACCTGCCTGCCAGCTCCAGCTGATGGCGGAGGTATCGGCGTTGAGCAGGTTACCGGTAAAGGTCTTCGTAAGCGGTACACATCCGTCGGGCGATTGTGTGATGCTGACATAGGGCGTACACACCACTTTTACCGACATGACAGCGGTAATAGATTCTATATATCCCGTAGCAGTAATGGCCTCCAGCTTTACCTTGTACCGCCCTTCTGCGCTGTAAAAGTGGGCAGGTGAGGCCAGGCTAGAACCAGCGCCATCGCCAAAATCCAAGGCATAGCTTTTAATAACGTCGTTGCTTACCGTGTTGTTGGTAAAGGTTACCGTGCCGTTGCTGCAAAGCAATAGCATGTCGGCTGTAAAACCCGCTTTTATATCATTTGCTACAATTGTATCGGGGCCGGTAATGGGCACCGCACAACCTGAGGCATCCCTCACAATCATTTTAGGAACATAGAGGCCGGGCACGGTATAGGTATGGGTAATGATAGAATCGGCGGTAATGATGGTAGTGCCATCGTTAAAATCCCATACAAAGGAAGTCCTGCTTTTTGTGTTGGCTGTAAAACGGACTGTCAAAGGGGAGCAACCCACGAAGTCCCGGTAAGTAAAATTGCCTGAGGAGCCCTGCACTTCCACCCTTTTTGTAACTACGGAGATACAACCGCCGGGCCCGTAATTGTGAGCTTTGGAAAATATAGCCCGGGCAGGTTATAAAAATGCGATGGGCTGGCTTCGCTGCTGAAACTGCCATCTCCAAAATGCCAACGCCAGGAATCCTGATTGGCAAATTGGTTGGTAAACTGCACAATTAGCGGTGGGCAGGTGCTGATAGAATCGCTCATAGAAAACGCCGCCACCGGTGTTACAAGGTGCACATATTGCGAACCTATCTTTTCATCTGTATAACCAAACTGGCCTGTAATGCGCAGGCTCACTGTATACAACCCGTCAGGGGCATAGGTATGGGCCGGCGAAGCAACCGTACTGCCGGTGCCATCACCGAAGTCCCAGGCATACTTCAGGGCCGGGCCGGTTGAAGTATTGGTAAACTGGATTGCCTTGCCGGGGCGGGAAGCCGTATTTTCCGTGGTGAAAGCGGCCCTAACTCAATGTGCCCGTGCCTGTTGATAGATTTTGAAATCGGATGGTTTCGGGAGCGGTGCAGCCCGTAGGTGCCGATTGCGTAAAGGCAGCATTCATCAGGGGTGCTATCTGAATATATTGTTTAGTGCAACACAAGGTAATAAATACTTTCAGGGAAACATGATGTCTTGCCCGGGGTAACGTAAGTGTGGGCCGGGTTTCCTGCTGATGAAAAATTACTACCACCAAAATCCCAGAGTACACTGGCAATGCTGCCGCTTCCTGCTGAGCTGTTGTTGGCAAACTGTACCGCCAGCGGGGAACAACCCAATACCGCGGAAGCCGAAAAAGATACCGTGGGTGAAGCATTCACCGTGATGTATTGCATGCGGGTAAGAGAATCTTTACCGGCTGAATTTTGTACCACCAGTTTTACGGTATATGAGCCGGGATTGAAATAAGTAGCTACCGGGCGTTGCAGGTAAGAAATAGTGGCATTGCCAAGGTCCCATTTCCATTGTGTGGGATTACCGGTACTCTCATCTTAAAATGTACGACAAGGGGCGCACAGCCGGAAACCGGGCTTGCGCTGAACCGGGCCAGGGGTTGCGTTATTGTTGTTAGGGAAGCAATAACACTTAAAGCCACAAGTCAAAACGTGAATGGGATCTTTGGGCTCATAGGATATAGGTCGTGTTTGTTTTTATGAAAGACTACAAACTGTTTAACGCCAGCGGATTTCTTATAATTGCACGCTTGCCGTATCTACAATATCGTCCAGTCTTTTTCTTATAAATTTCTACAACACAATCGTAAATTTTCTACACTTCCCTTCTACACGAACCACAGGACCTCAGGGGGGTTCAAAGGGTAAGGGAGGAGTGATAGGAAATGAAGTAAAAAAACTAACCCAGTAATTAAGACTGCTTTTGCATTAAGTCTTTAAAAAGCTGGTTAATTTTAGTTGACCGTTCAATTTATGCAAATTATAACCTGATTCTCGGCATGAAGCCCGGTATGCAGGCAACAATGATATTAAATAGGGTGTTTTCACCCTAATTGATACGAATTTCTTATCAATACCTTTACAAAAAAATGTTCTCTTTACCTCTTAAAGAAAATGCGATATTTATTAGCTTCTACCGTAAAAATACGTAGTACTTTTACAATGCGGACCGAGGCATTTTTAACAATATATATATTACTTTTAAGTTATTAATTAATAATGAACCAGGTATTAATTTATTTACACCCGAACTATTTAAACTAAAACAACAGGCTACTTATAACCTTCACCTTATCAAATGCAATAAATTAGACCCCTATTGATACAATATATTAATAGTTGTATAATTTTATTCATGCTTACCATTTTTTGCTAAGTAAAAATCTAAGTGAATAGGATACGGGTGGCCGGAATACCATTTGAAACCATCGTATAACTATATCACGAACGCCGCAGGCGGATTTATTACAATCCTGATGGCAACTGCCGTGGCAGGCATCCTTTTCAATAGCGCTGGTCTTACACCAAAATTACCAGGCCTTACCAGTATGAAATTTAACACAATCCTTTGCCTGTTGTGTTCTGGAATTGCATTGCTTTTATTGAATGATAACAAACTCCCACGACACCGCAGGTATTTTGCAAACTTCCTTTCGGTTTTTGTTTTTGTTATAGCTTTATTAACGATCAGCCAGTATCTTTTTGGTTGGGATGCCGGGATAGATAATTTCTTTGCAAAGTCTTCCCAGCATGCGGCTTCAACTAAATTCGCCGGCAGGATGACTTTTGCAGCCGCGGTACTATTGTTTTTATTTAGTATCGTGCTCCTGCTGCTTCACAAGCCAAGATTCCATTTTCTTTTACATGTTATATTAATTACGGGAATGGCCTTCCTGGTATTAATTTTTTTAATTTCTGTGACTGCTATCAATGCCGACACAGGTTCTTCGATTCTTTCCACGACCATATTTCAAAGCAGGTTTATTTTCCTGGCACTTTATTGCGCAGCTTTTTTCAGTTATCCGCTACGCCACCTTAAGTTTTCCTTTCAAAAACAAATAGCCGGCTATTTTGTAATGATTTCTTTGATACTTGCCATTGTTTTTTTGGCCTTTAACAGGAGTAACAAGCAATCGGTGAAGACGGCTAAATTAGTAGATCATTCCCATGAAGTAATACGGCAGGCTGAGCAAATTCGTACAGAGGTGGCCGAAATGCAAAATGCAGTGAGGGGATTTTTGATAACAGGTGATGAAACTTATTTACCTCCTTTTACTTTTGCAATTACCGTGGTTGACGACCACATGGCCCGGCTTAAAAAGCTAACAATAGGTAATGCTCTACAACTGGCACGCATTGATACACTCAGGAATCTTATGACTGCTTTTGCTAAATCAAGAACAGAGCAGATACGTGTTCGGAGGGCCAGCAAATTTGATGAGGAAAGAATAAAGCAAACACTGAGAGAGGGAAAAGAAATAATTGACCCGCTGAGAGCATCAATCATTACCATCCAGCAGGAAGAACTAAAACTGCTGGTAACGCGCAAAGCCTCAAATGAGAAAACCATTCAAAGTTCATCGAGAGTCATTACACTTTTCCAGTTTATTTCTGTTCTCCTTTTAGTGTCAGCTTTTATAATCATTTATAATAATATCCGGCGCAGAAATAAGCTTGAAAAAGAAATTAAACAAAATAATATCTTCCTCGAAACCATCCTGGAAAATATCCCCAGTATGATCTTTGTAAAAGAGCCGGGAGCCCACCGATTTATACAGGTGAATCAAGAAGCAGAAAAAACATTCGGACTTTCCCGTGAAGAAATACTGGGTAAATGCGATTACGATTTATTTCCGAAAGAAGAGGCCGAAGCCTATTTTAACGCAGAAAAGGAAGTGTTTGCATCCGGCAAGCCATTGGAAATACCGGCACAATTAATCCACACCGCTAATGGCGACCGCTGGCTGCGCAGGAATAAAATACCCGTTTATAATAGTAATAATGATCCACTGTACCTGATTGGTATTTCGGAAGATATTACCGAAAAGAAAATAGCCGAAGAGCAATTAAAAGAATATAAATATTTCTTTGACAACAGTAATGACCTTTGTTTAATTGCCAATGAACAGGGATATTTTGAAACCATTACTCCAAAAGTGGAAGAAGCTCTCGGGTATTCTTACCAGGAAATAACCGAAACTCCTTTTATTCAACTCGTACATCCGGATGACATTGCAGTCACCCTCCTGATATACGATGAGTTGAAATCAGGCGCCACTGTGATAAATTTTGTGAACCGCTACCGCAAAAAAGATGGAAGCTACCTGTGGTTTGACTGGAACGCAAGTCCAAATCCTGTAACGCATAAACTTTATTGCATTGCACGGGACATTACTGAAAGAAAAATGCTGGAGGATAAACTCAACCAGTTTAACCGGGAACTGGAACAAAAAGTAAAAGACCGCACCAGAGACTTATCGAACAGCGAACAACGGTTCAGGGCGCTCATTGAGAACAGTTCGGATGCTATTAGCCTGGTGGATGCTGCGGCAAAGCTGATTTACCAAAGCCCGGCGGCACAGGACATAACCGGTGTTTCTACAAAAGACAGAAACAGCGGATCAGCGTTTCTTAATATTCATCCGGATGACCTGGAGCAATCAAAAAAATTATATACAGCATTACTGGAACAGCCCGGGATAGCCATGCCCTTATTATTTCGGGCCATTCATCAAAGAGGTCACTGCATCTGGGTGGAAGGAACAGCCACCAACCTGCTGCACGATGAAGCTGTCAAAGCCATTGTTATCAACTTCCGGGATGTAACCCACCGGGTAGAAGCGGAAGAAAATATAAAAAACAGCGAAGAGAAAAGAAGGCTGATCATGAGTGCGGCCATTGATGCCATTATATGCATGGATACAAAAGGAGTAGTTACCTTCTGGAATCCACAGGCAGAAAAAACATTCGGCTGGAAAGAAGAAGAAGTGAAAGGCGGATTGCTTGCCGAATTTATTATTCCGCCGGCCTTTCGTGAAATGCATACAAAGGGACTTCAAAACTATCTAAACACCGGCGATGGGCCGGTGTTAAATAAATTGCTGGAACTTTCGGCCATTAACAAGGAGGGCAAAGAATTCCCGATTGAGTTAACCATACTGCCTATTAAGCAGGGAGGTGAAGAGTTCTTTTGTGCATTTATCAGGGATATATCCCAGCGAAAACATTCAGAGCTTTTACTAAAGCAATTAAACGAATCGCTTGAAAGAAGAGCCGCAGAGCTATTTGCTTCCAATACCGAGTTGGAACGTTTTGCATATATAGCCAGCCATGATCTGCAGGAACCCTTGCGCATGGTAAGCAGTTTTATGGGTTTGCTGGAAGAAGGATTAGACGGGCAATTAGACGCAGCCAATAAACAATACCTGCATTTTGCCGTTGATGGAGCTGAGCGGATGAAAAAGCTGATCCAGGACCTGCTTCTTTATTCAAGAGTAGGAGCAAATAAAGAAGAATTTGTGCCAACCGACCTCAATGAAGTGATGGCATACACAACCCGTGTGCTGGAAGAAGATATTACAAAAAACGGGGCAATACTAACTGTGAACCCTATGCCGGTTATTAAGGCCAATAAAAGCCTCATCACCCAGTTGTTTGTAAACCTGGTAAATAATGCATTGAAATATCATGCTGGGAAGAAACCCGAAATTAAAGTGGGATATACCGAAGAACAGGGCAACTATATTTTTTATGTGAAGGATAATGGCATTGGCATTGATCCTAAATTTTTTGATAAGATATTCATCATTTTCCAGCGTCTGCACAGCAAAACCGAATATTCAGGTACTGGTATCGGACTTGCTATCTGCAAAAAAATTGTGGACACCCATAAAGGAAAGATTTGGGTAGCATCAGAAAAAGGCAAAGGCAGTACATTTTATTTTTCCATTCCAAAACATATTATATGAACAAAGAAGTAAAAATATTACTTGTAGAAGACAATGAAGGGGATATAGTCCTTACGCTCAATGCCCTGAAAAAAGCGCAGGTAACTAACTTTGTACAGGTAATAAAAGATGGTGAAGCTGCTTTGCAATTTCTAAAAAAGCAGGGGGAATATGCAAATACCGAAACCCCGGATCTTATCCTTCTCGATATCAACCTGCCCAGGATAGATGGTAAAGAAGTACTGGCAGAAATTAAAAAAGATAAAAAATTAATGGTTATACCGGTAGTGATGCTTACAACATCCGATTCCGAGAAAGACATTATGGATTCATATGAGCATCATGCCAATTGTTATATTACCAAGCCGGTTGATTTTAAAAAATTCATGGAGGTGGTGATGATGATCAAAGATTTCTGGATCAGTATTGTACAATTGCCCCATCAGAAACAACTATAGCAAAGCAATTAAACGGTATCGTTTACACTGATAGTGAAAGATAATGCCGGGAACGGTTTTTTACTGCAGCAGTATTTTAAGAAAACCGGGTTGCCTGTTGAAAAAACAGAGCATGCGGAATATTTGCCGGCAGCTGTTTTAACCTGGAACGGGTTATTACCAGCTCTCCTTACAGGAATGCAGAAAAGATATTTATGCACACCCATTAATATAAAAACTGTAAGAATTAAATTCTATGAATATTTTAAAAAACATTTCCATTCGGAGCAAACTTATTATTGCCTCTCTTATTCCGCTTCTTGCTCTTCTCGTTTGCTGGAAGAAAAAATTCAAAAAACAAATGCTGTAATAACCATGACGAACATGCCTGTTATTACAGCCAATAAAACCCTTATTACCCAGCTCTTTGTAAACCTGCTTGGCAATGCCCTGAAATACCATGGTAACAAGGTACCATGCATTGAAGTGGGCTTTACGGATGAGACCAGGCATTGGACATTTTATGTAAAGGATAATGGCATTGGTATTCACCCTGATTTTTTTGAAAAAATATTCGTCATTTTTCAACGCCTGCACAGCAAAACCGAATATTCGGGTACAGGTGTCGGACTTGCTATCTGCAAAAAGATTGTAGACGTCCATAAAGGAAAAATATGGGTAGAGTCGCAAACAGGCACCGGCAGCACATTTTATTTTTCGATCCCAAAAAATATTTTATGAACGACGAAGCAAATATTTTGCAGGCAGAAAAGAATAAAGAAGATATGGTACTTACGATGCAGGGCCATAAAAAAGCTAAAGCAAAACAATGGTATCGAAGTAGAAGGTTTTAATGAAGAGGGCTCAACCCTCCTACACCGGTATAAGCTGGAGCCATTTAAAAATGGGTCTACACCGGACCTCATCCATCCGGATATTAACCCGCCCCGGAAAGATGGGAACGAAGTACCGGCTGAAATAAAAAAAGATTATGAACACCCTGTTAATTGTTATATCACCCGGCGGGCAAGCTTAAAAAAATAATGAATGTAGTAACGGTCATTAAAGATTCCATGATAAGCATTGTTCAAATCAAACGAAAAAACTATGATCAAAGAAATTAAGCCCTACCGGCTGCTGGTTGTGGAGGATAACCCGGGCGATTTTGTATTACTGAAACAGTACCTTAAGAAAAGCGAATTGCCGGTTGAGAAAATTTTGCACGCAGAAAACATGGCTGCAGTACATGCTCTTGTAAAAAACGAGGACTTTGACATTGCGCTCCTTGACCTTACCCTGCCCGATAGCGAAGGAACTGATTCTGTTATAACTCTTAACAGGTTATTACCCAATACGCCCATTATAGTGCTATCAGGCTTATCAACTATTGAAATAGCCACGGAATCCATTTCACTGGGGGCGCAGGATTACCTGGTAAAGGGCGAATTTGATGGCAGGCTGTTGGCTAAAATTGTTCAATACAGCATAGAAAGAAAACGAACCTCAGAAAAACTGCGCGAAAGCTATCAGCGGTTTGAATATTTAAACAAAGCTACGCAGGATACCATCTGGGAATGGGATTTTAAAAACGACGAAGTAAGCTATAGCCCTACACTTTCAACCTTATTTGGATATAAAATTAATGAGACAATAAGTAACTATGACTGGTGGAAGGAAAACATTCACGTGGCTGATAAGGATAGGGTCGTAGGCAAAATTGCACAGCGAATAAAAGATCAGAAGACAAGCTGGGAAGATGAATATCTTTTCCGTTGTGCCGACGGTTCGTATAAACATGTGTTTGACCGTGGCTATGTTTTGTATAATGAAGCCGGTGAAGCCTACAAAATGATCGGTTCCATGGCTGATATTACGGAAAGAAAAAAACTGCGGGAAGAATTGATGGCTCAGCAATTGAAACAGAAAGAATTAATTATAGAAGTTACCCTTCTTGCCCAGGAGAAAGAGAGGAATGAACTGGGAAGGGAACTGCACGATAATATTAACCAGATACTTGCAACAGTAAAAATGTACATCGGTCTCGTACGATCCGGCCAAAAATACGAAGAAGACCTGTTGGGTAAAAGCTATGAATATGTAAATGATGCGATGGAAGAGTTGAGGAAGCTATCTCATTCTTTGGTGGCTCCCTCACTGGGCGATTTAAGTCTGTCCGAAGCCCTGCAGGACCTGGTACACGATACTAATTTATTTAAAGGCCTGCAAGTGCAGTTATTGATTGATGAAAACTATAAGGAAAAAGATAAAAGCAAGGAGCTTATGCTGTACCGTATTGTGCAGGAACAGTTAAACAATATTACTAAACATGCCAAAGCAAACACTGTTGTTATCACTATAAAAAAAGATAATAACAACCTGTTTTTATCAGTTGCGGATGATGGTGTTGGATTTGACAGCACAAAAAAAAAGAAAGGAATCGGGCTAAAAAATATAAGCAGCCGTGTAGAATTTTATTCGGGTAAGATGAACATCATTTCTAGCCCGGGAGAAGGCTGCGCAATGGAAGTGTATATACCCGCATAATTATAAGCTGATTTATAATATAATTGGATAATAAAGGTTAAGGGGATGCTTTAAGGTGTTTAGCATACTTACAAACCTGTTTGAAAAAGTAATTTATTATAACATAAACAAACAATACAATCATGGTAAACTTGTTACTGGTTGACGATCACGAAGTCATCCGCTCGGGCATAAAAACGATTATCAGGCAATACATCCCGCATAGTGTGGTAGACGAAGCTCACGATGGAGACTCCGGTTTTGAAAAGATAAAAAATAAGGATTATGATATTATCCTGCTGGATATAAATATGCCTAATACCGACTCCTTTAGCCTGGTGAGTAATATACTGGCTTTTAAACCAGGTTCCCGGATCCTTATTTTTAGTATGAATGACGAAAACATATATGCCGAAAAATATATTAAAATGGGCGCAATGGGTTATTTGCGTAAGGATGAGCCGGGAGATACCATAATAAAAGCTATTACAGGAATATTGGATAACAGGCCATTTATGAGCGACTCATTGAAGGAAAAATTAATAAGCAATATACAGGGTAAAAAGCTCTGTGAAAATCCTTTTGACAAATTATCTCCAAGGGAGTTCGAGATTGTACAACATCTTGCTTGTGGCCATCCTCTGAGCCACATATCACAAACCTTAAATCTGCATACTTCCACAGTAGGTACACATAAGGCAAGAATTTTTCAAAAATTAAACTGCAATAATATTATTGAACTCAACACACTTGCTAAGGTCCATAATATTATTTTCCAGTAGTGAAACGCTGCTGCTTCCTTTATTGAAGGGCAACTCAGTGATAGTGCCTGCAGCCACTACATGATAAAGTCAGTTTTAATTGTGAGGCTAAGCCGGGATCAGGCATAAAAAAACCTTCGTTTTTTGGGCGAAGGTTTTCATAAATGTTGGATTGGGTTTTCAAAGGCCTGGAGAAATCATGGTTTTCTCAACTGGGATATTGGATATTGATAGTGCAAATATATATTCATCAAAAGGAATTTTTTGTAGTAACCTCATTAATCGTGGGTAGTTTTTTTTCTAGCTGCAATGATTCGAAGTTCACATACCAAATGAGTGTAAGTTATAGACCAGCTCAGCATTCTAAAGCGATATTATTTTCAGCTACCATCTTTCTGAGATTCACCAATCCATGACGCATACGGCTTAATGCAGTATTAATACTGCAGCCTGTTAGCCTAGCTATTTCCTTAAAAGGGAGACCTGCAAAATGTTTCATAATAATTACTTCCTGTTGTTCCTTGTTAAGGCGCCCCAACATTTTCCTAATTTTCTCAAAGCTTTGTTCTTTCACTATTGCATAGTCGACGCCGGGTACAGAAAACTGCATTGAATCATTGCAGCAGGAGTCGCAGTCATCTTCAAAAGCCGGCATACGTTTTAAAGCCCGCAGGTGGTCCACACATAGGTTGTGTGCAATACTGTTAGCCCACCATTTAAATTTTCCTTCTTGGTTGTACTTTCCTTCCCCGATCGCATTTATAATTTTAAAAAATGTTTCCTGCAAAAGATCTTCTGCCAGTTGCCGGTCTTGCACATAGAAATGAATAGTGGTTAATAATGTATGGCTGTGACGTAGCACCAGGCATGAAAACGCCTGGGTATTCCTTTGCTTATACAATTCGATCAGTTGGTGGTCAGTTAGTTGTTCATGTGAGGTCATAGGGAGTAAGGTTTTTTAACATGTGTAGTATGTTGCGAAAGTAGCTTCGAATATTACGCAGTTTTGTAGAAGAAAATATAATGAGTGGTAGAAAAAAAACGATGACTTAAGAAAGGATCCACTCACTCCACAATGAATGCGGGTAGCGGCGGCTGATGCTCAAAATATAGAGGAGTAACCGATGATGAAATTTAAATAAGAAAATAAAAAGATAGCTGGATAAATCTTCGTATAATCCCATCATTCCAACGTTACCATCATACCAACCCACGACCCTGCATAAAAAAAACCTTCGTTTTTCGAAGGTCTTCATTAAAGTAGGATAGTTTTTTTAGGGTATCAGAGAAGCCGGGTTATTAGGATGTTGGATATTAACAGTGCAAAAGTAGATCTCTCAATAGGATCTTTTTGTAGCCAGCTTATTAATTGAATGTAGTTTTTTTTCTAGTTGCCCATCACCACAGCAGGCATGATAAATATCAAAGACGAATGCTGTTGACACCGGTTCGGGTATACCAGGAATGAGCATAAAAAAAACCTTCGTTTTTCGAAGGTCTTCATTAAAGTAGGATAGTTTTTCTAGGGTATCAGAGAAAGCCGGGTTTTATTAGGATGTTGGATATTTACAGTGCAAAAGTATATGCATCAATAAGACCTTTTAGTAGATAGCCTATTAATTTAATGTAGTTTTTTTTCTAACTACTCAGCGCCAAAGTAAGAAAGCAAAGATGAATGAAGTCAATGCCTCTTCGGATCACCTGTACCGGGCATAAAAAAACCTTCGTTTTTCGAAGGTATTCAGTAAAGCAGGAATGTTTTTTTAGGGTACCAGAGAAAGCCGGTTTTAATCAGGATGTTGGATAATAACAGTGCAAAAGTAGATCTCGCAATATGATCTTTTTGTAGTCAGCATATTAATTCAAGGTCGTTTTTTTCTAGCTGCAAACCCTGTTGAAGCCGGCTTTGTAAAGCAAGCAAAAGATTGGGTATATAGGGGTGCCGTAGATTATAATGGAAGAAAGGGATTATCAGAAATTCTCCCCTTAGCCCCTTTAATATTTTAAAGTACCCGGGGATATTGAACTGTTTATTGGCCCAGATAGTCCACACTTCAAACTTAGCGGTATATCTGCGCCAGGGGTTCTTGATTGCTTGTTCTTGTCTTTTGTTTCTTGCTTTTTATTTCTTGTTGCTTTGCTTTTAATGGTGGTGTAATTTTTGTAACAAATAAAAAATAACGGGCCGTTCCTGTTAGTCCTGTCTTATTGCGGCCGCCGCAAATCATCATTATTCGTCAGCAGCTGATGGTAAGCCTTAATTAAAACTGGAAATAATTATGAACTGGTATGCAATCACGGTAGAGGAAACATTAAAACAAACAGGAACTACCCACGAAGGCCTCGATGATGCCGCCGTGCAACAAAAACTGGCCAAACATGGAAAAAATGAGCTGACCGCCAAAAAGAAAATAAGCCCCCTGGCAATCTTCTTCCGCCAGTTTATTGATGTAATGATCCTCGTATTGATCGTAGCTGCTATAATATCCTCTTTTATCGGGGAATTTTCTGACACGATAGTGATTGTAGTGATCATCCTGTTAAATGCAGTTATCGGTTTTGTGCAGGAATACCGTGCGGAAAAAGCGATGGATGCTTTAAATAAGATGTCTGCGCCCTCCTCGCGTGTTTTAAGAAACGGTAAAGAGGTGGAAGTGCCCTCTGTAGAATTGGTACCCGGTGATATCGTTTTGCTGCAGGAAGGGAACACTGTACCTGCGGACATGCGTTTATCAGAAAGCGAATCTATGAAGATCAATGAGGCCAGCCTTACCGGTGAGTCGAATGCAGTAGATAAAAAAACTGATCCGCTGGAAGACAACGCTCCCCCACTCGGCGACAGGTTCAACATGGCCTTTAAAGGCACCCAGGTCATCAGCGGGCATGGCACAGGAATAGTGGTAGCAACAGGAATGCAAACCGAGCTTGGCAAAATCGCCGGAATGCTTGAAAAAGCCGAAAGCAGCACACCGCTGCAGATCAGGCTCGCCAAGTTCAGCAGGAAGCTGACCGTTATCATTATCATCCTATGCATCGCCTTATTTCTTATCGGCTACCTGCGGGGAGAAGAACTTAACAGGATGTTGCTGACCTCCATTTCCCTGGCAGTAGCCGCTATACCAGAAGCATTGCCCGCAGTTGTGACCATATCACTGGCTATGGGCGCCGGGCGAATGATGAAACGAAAGGTGCTGATCCGCAAATTATACGCAGTGGAAACACTGGGTTCCGTTACATATATCTGCACAGACAAAACAGGTACTTTGACCAAAAATGAAATGGCGGTGCAGGATGTATGGGTAAGGGATGACAATAAAAAAGCAGATCTGCTACAGGCCATGAGCCTTAACCATAATACGAAAAAAAATGAAGATGAACATACGGGGGATCCCACTGAGACAGCGATGGTCCGATATGCGAAAGAACAAAAGGAATATAAGAGGGTAAAGGAAATTCCGTTTGATGCCAACCGGAAAGCCATGACCACCATTCATGAAAAAGATGGGGGTTATTGGGTGATCACGAAAGGCGCCTCTGAAACAATAACCGGGATGTTTAAAGATGCAGACTTAAAAGAGGACATACAGGAAGAGGAAGCAAAAATGGCCCAGGAAGGTATGCGGGTAATCGGTTTTGCGGGCAAAGCAATGCGGGAACTGCCTGCAGACACGTCGCCGGAAAATATAGAAAAGGACCTTGAGTTCATCGGGCTTGTGGGATTGATAGATCCCCCAAGAGAAGAAGCAAAACAGGCTATTGCCGAGTGCAAGGCCGCAGGTATCGTACCTGTCATGATCACGGGAGATCATCCATTGACCGCGGCTTCTATCGCCAGGCAGATAGGCATCATTGATAGTGATGAGCATAAGGTGGTCACAGGCAAAGAGATGGAAGGCAAGGATGATGAACAACTGAAACAGGAAATCGAACAGATCAGGGTTTACGCAAGGGTAACACCGGGACAAAAACTAAAGATCGTAGAAGCATTACAGGACAGGAGCCAGTTTGTGTCCATGACCGGTGATGGCGTAAATGATGCGCCTTCATTAAAGAAAGCAAATATTGGCGTAGCGATGGGCATCACTGGTACGGATGTAACCAAAGAAGCGGCCCATATGATCCTGCTGGATGACAATTTTGCCACTATCGTGAAAGCCGTGAAAGAAGGACGGCGCATCTATGATAATATCCGTAAGTTCATCAAGTATATTCTTACCGGAAATACAGCGGAGATATGGGCGATCTTTTTAGCCCCACTCGTCGGCTTGCCCATTCCATTATTGCCTGTTCATATCTTATGGGTGAACCTGGTGACAGACGGCCTGCCTGCCCTTGCCCTTGCTGCCGAAGCATCGGAGAAAGATACAATGTCCCGGCCCCCGCGTCATCCAAATGAAAGTATTTTTGCAAAAGGCCTGGGCATCCACGTTTTGTGG
>JAKFCK010000263.1:0-14707 GCA_036676685.1 Chitinophagaceae bacterium
TTTGGCAAAGGTAACTTAAACGATAAACTATTTGAAATGGTTTATTGTTATAGTTGCAGGCAAACGCCCTAAGGCACTATTTTTTCGCGCCAGTAAAACTGGCTGTGTGGCAAATTTCAAGGCCAGGGGAGAATCCCGGACTTATTTTTAAGGCTTACCTTTGCAAAAATTTAATGAATATGAGAAAATTAATTGTCTTTTTAATGCTGGCTATATTAGGATTCAGCATTTATTGGTTTGTGTTACGCAACAAAGAGAGCAAGCCGGAAGAAACCAAACAAGCCCCGATCACCGTGAAAAAACATACCGAAGCCTTCAATGTTTCCATCGACAGGCTGATGAATGCCTACTACGGCGTTAAGGATGCCTTTGTGGAAGCAGACACCGCAGCCGCAAAAAAAAACACCGTGACCTTTATAGCATTGCTGGATAGCATACCTGTTGCAGAGCTGGAAAAAGATGATGATATGATTGCTGAAACCGCTAAAGCTACTATTGCAGATCTTAAAACGAACGCAACATCCCTCCTGAACCAGACTGACATTACAGAAATGCGCCAGGACTTCAGGACCGTGTCAGATATGTTGTACCCCGGCTTTTTTAAAATGATAAATTATGAAGGGCCGGCTTTATTCCTCCAAAACTGCCCGATGGCATTTGACGGTGATAAGGACGCTAACTGGATCAGCAACAGCAGCGAAATAGTTAATCCTTACCTGGGCAAAAGCCACCCAAAATATAAAGGCACCATGCTCAACTGCGGTGAGGTAAAAGACAGTATTGCCGGTACCTTTTAAGATCCCATTTGTACGTAATGAAAACAACTGCTTTTTTTATCCTCCTGCTTATTTGTTGCGGCCACTTACAGGCGCAAAACAAATACACGCTTAGCGGGTATATCAAAGATGCTTTTAGTGGCGAAACCCTTATTGGTGCGACGCTGAGCGTAAAAGGAAATAACAAAGGCATCAGTAGTAATCAATACGGCTTTTACTCCATTACTTTAACGGAAGGGGATTACACATTGGTCGCGTCTTTCGTGGGGTACCGCACGCAGGTATTGAACATCAACCTGGCAGCAGACAGCATGTTGAATATTTCGCTTGTATCGGGCGCGTCGCTTGCTGAAGAAGTGATTGTGACCGCACGCAAACGCGACAATAATGTGAAGAATGCACAAATGGGTAAAATATCCCTGCCGATAGAACAAATAAAATCCATCCCCGCGTTTTTAGGAGAAGTAGACCTGCTGAAGGTTGTACAGTTATTACCGGGGATCCGCAACGCCGGGGAAGGCACTGCCGGCATTTACGTAAGGGGAGGAGGGCCCGATCAAAACCTTATCATGTTAGATGATGCGGTAGTGTATAACACCGGTCACCTGTTTGGTTTTTTTTCTATTTTTAATTCAGATGCCATAAAAAATGTTTCCCTGATCAAAGGTGGAATGCCCGCGCAGTATGGCGGTCGTTTGAGCAGCGTGCTGGATATCTCCATGAAAGAGGGCAATAACCAACAGTTCCAGACAGAAGGTGGTATCGGGTTGATCGCTTCCAGGTTTTCTGTGCAGGGCCCGATCAAAAAAGATAAATCCTCTTTTATAGTTTCTGCCCGCAGGACCTATGTGGATGCTGTTACTAAACCTTTCATCAGCAAGAGCAGCCAGTTTTACGGCTCCGGCTATTATTTTTACGACCTCAATGCTAAACTCAATTACAAGTTCAGTGACAAAGACAGGCTTTACCTCAGCGGGTATTTCGGCCGTGATGTTTTTGATTTTGTGAACGGCCGGCAAAGCCTGGATGTAACTATTCCCTGGGGCAATGCTACCGGCACGCTTCGCTGGAACCATGTATTCAATAAAAAACTTTTTGGTAATACCACCGCTGTATTTAATGATTACAAATTTAGTTTCAGCGCGGCGCAGGAAAACTTCGCGGTGAAGCTGGCCTCCGGTATTCGTGACCTTAGCCTCAAACAGGACTTTGATTTTTACCCTTTTTCTAATCATAAATTAAAGTTTGGCGCACTGTATACCTACCACCGGTTCACGCCATCCGTGGTCACCGGGAGGCAGGACACTATTGAATTTAATCCTTTGAATGCCCAGGTAAAATTTGCGCATGAAGGAGCTGTTTACGTCCAGGATGACTGGGAGATCAACCAAAAATGGAATATCAACGCCGGCTTAAGATTCAGTGGGTTCCAGCAGATCGGTGCTTATAAAATATACCAGACTGATGCAAACGGCAACCGTACGGACAGCACCGTTTTCAATAAAGGAGAGAACGTAAAAACATACGGGGGACTCGAACCAAGGCTGACGATAAGGTATAGTGTGGATGAAAGGACTTCGGTAAAAGCTTCCGTTACCCGGAACCTGCAATACATTCACCTCGTGAGTAATGCAGGCACGACCCTGCCTACCGACCTGTGGGTGCCCAGTACTTATAAAGTGAAACCTCAGGAAAGCTGGCTGTATGCGGCGGGGCTGTTCCGCAACTGGAAAAATAATATGTTTGAGACCTCCCTTGAAGTTTATTTTAAGGACATGCGAAACCAGATAGAATACCGGGAAGGTTATACCCCAAATACCATTGCTGATACAGAAGACGATTTTGTTTTTGGAAAAGGATGGAGCTACGGATCAGAACTTTTTATCAATAAGGTGAAAGGAAAATTCACGGGGTGGGTGGGGTATACCCTCAGCTGGACATGGCGGAAATTCCCTTCCCTGAATTTCGGAGAAAAATACCCTGCTAAATATGACCGGAGAAATGACATGAGCGTGGTAGGGATGTACCAGCTAAGCAAAAGGTGGAAACTGGCCGGCACCTTTGTTTTTGGAACCGGGAACGCAGCTACCTTACCACAACGATTTTATATTGTTGGCGGCATACTCACGCAGGAGTATAGCCGCATTAATCAATACCGGCTGCCGTCCTATCACCGGATGGATCTTTCTGCTATTCTGCAGGGGAAAAAAAATGAAAGGCGAAAATTAAAGACCGAATGGGTCTTCAGCGTTTACAACGCCTACAGTCGTCAAAATCCCTACTTCATTTATTTTGACCAGGCAGGGTCCCCGGCTGATGGTTCACTGAAAGTACAGGCCAAACAGGTGGCCATATTTCCGATCATCCCTGCAGTAACCTGGAATTTTAAATTCTGATGGGTCCCGGACCATTTATTTTTCAACGAGAGTTTTTATCGCGATCTGTTCCAGGTCTTTGTCAGCAGGGCCTGTGAGCACCCGGCCATCCGGGGAATACCTCGCACCATGGCAGGGGCAATCCCATGATTTCTCTGCAGTATTCCATTTTACTTCGCATTTCAGGTGTGTGCAAATAGGATTTACCGCGTGCAGGTTCCCTTCTTCGTCTTTATATATCCCGAGTTTTTGGTTGTTGTATTTCACCACTTTTCCTTCTCCTTTGGATAATGCGGAAAGGGTCTCTATATCCTCGTGCGGGAACCACTTGCCTGCAAATTGTTTTACCACGTCTGCGTTGTGGCTGATAAAATTCGCGAAACCGGCAACAGGTTTTATCCTGCCCGGGCTGTAAAGTTCCTGGTAATGATCCGGGCGGTTCAGGAGGATATTTGTCAATACGATCGCGGCAACACTACTGTACACCATTCCGTTCCCGCCGAACCCGGTCGCTGTGAAGATGCTGGAATGACCGGGAAGTTTTCCAATATAAGGCAGGCCATCAGCGGGCTCAAAAAACTGCGACGACCATTTGAACATCACCTCCTTCACATTAAAATTTTCGCGGAGATGCGCTTCCAGTTTCAGGAAAGACTGTTCTGCATTTTCCTCATGCGCTGTTTTATGATCATACCCGCCACCGATGAGGTAAGGCTGGCCATCCACGATCTCAGTCCTGTAATAATGGTAGGGATCATACATATCGTAGAGGAGGTCCGCAGGATATTGCTCATCGCTCAGCGTTACTGCCATGGCATAACTCCTGTAAGGTACACAACGCAGGTGCAGCAGGTTTACGGTGGGGGGAATGTGGGTGCAGTATACGACAGCATCACAGGTGAAGCTGCCCATGCCTGTTTCCAGTTCTACCTGCTCGTTTTCTTTTGCACCGGTCACCTGGCATTGCTGCAGGATGATCCCTCCTGCAGACTCAAAAGCCCGCGCGATACCATGGACATACCGTGTTGGGATAAATTTTGCCTGTCCGCGCACTTTTATTGCTTTCGTAAAAGCCATTGATGCCGGGATCTCTGTGGCATAATCGAGTTCCACCCCGGCCTTGAGGGCAGCTTCTGCAATTTTCTCCAGTTCCTTTTCCTGGTCGGGGTCGCGGGCAAAAAGGAAAGCATTTTTATCTTCAAATCCACATGATATATTGTAAGCCGAAATATTAGCGCTCACCAGGCCGATGGCTTCTTTAACAGAATCTGCCACCAACCCGGCCTTGTTCTCCCCAAAGTTTTTGCTGATATCCGCATACGGAGTATCCAGTAAAGTATTTAAGTGGGCCGTGGTGCCCCCTGTGGTGCCAAAACAAAGGGTATGTGCTTCAAGCAGGAGGCAGGATTTACCGGACTTTTGTAACTGGAGAGCTGTGCTTACACCTGTAATTCCGCCACCGATAATAATGATATCAAAATTTCTCCCCGGGGCAGTCGTGTGGATGGGTTCGTAAGGATCAACCGTTTTTTGCCATAGGCTGACATTGGCGCCGTCTCTTTGTATCATGGCTTTTTTCTTAAAAAAGCGACAATTATCCTGCCATGGATACAACAGCAAACTGCAACAGTGTGATTGGTCTGACGAAACCTTCGAATATGGGGAACATATGCGGCATGAAATAACGGTCAAAAAGTATATCCCGGGAAACGGAAAGTTTTTCTACAATTGTTTATCAGTAATACCTGCTGCTACTTCTTTTTCACAAATTTTATAGTACCACTTTTTTGTAAATCAGAAGTAATTCTTACTTCATATCGCTTCGTGCCGTCTGTTACTATCATTAAGGCAGTATTTGGAGGAATACTTCCCAGGTTGTCGGCGTACATTACCAATTCGTTTTCATCATCTAATTCTTCCAGCGGTATGCGTATGCTGAGGGGCTTCGTAGTAAGTTTTTTTTGCGCCACCACAAGTTTCCCATTCAGGAAAAGGGAAACACTGTCCCCGTCTATTTCCCCGTTATCATAAAGGTCAATGCGGATGCTTTCATTCTCCACTTCGATGATCTTTAAAATATTGTTGCTTCGTTGTTCATACCTCACACCCATGACTGAAGGTAGGGGAGGCGCGGCAGCCCTGGTTATGGTTGGTTCAAGACGGGCAATTTCCCTGGTGGATGTATCTTTTTTTACTGTTGGGATAGGAGGCATTTTCGGTGTGGTAACCGGGGGTTTTGCCTTTGCAGTAACGGGGGGATTTTTTGATTTGACGGCCGGGGCTTTTTTTGTGATGGCCGGGCTGGCTTTATAATTTCGTGGAGAGGAGGTCACAGGGTTTTTAATATTTGGAAAGCTGCTCCTTAAGTTCCGCCGGGTAAGCACACTCACCCCATAACCACAATTCCCCTGTTGATTGGGTGCCGGTATCCAGTTACCCTCGAGGCTTTCTTCTCCATCAGTCTTTTTAAAATAGGTGAGTTTATGCACCTGGAAACAATTCCCTACTTCAACGGGTACATTGGTTTTAGTTCGCTCATATTCTTTCACCTCTACGTACCGCTTTTTTTTATCAACGATTCCTTCCAGCTTGCAAATGGTATAATAGCGTTTGGGTCCATCTGTAAAATATGTGTAAGAATACCCGCTTACTGTTTTGCCATTGATCTCCAGGTCCAGCACATACTCACATTTATTCCCTCCCCAGCTACCGTATTTCGAACTCTTGTCATAAAATTCGCCTTTCCACTGGCCGGTCAGATCCTGTGCGGCCGCAGGCAAAAAACTTATTCCTGTAAACAAAAAAGCAAGTACCGATCGTATCATCCAAAAATTATTTAGGTTAGTTCTACTTGTTACTCCGTTGAAAGCGTGTTTTTGCACTCATTTTCCTATTCATCCCAAGGATTCTAACACACATAAAATCAAAAAAGTAAAGCGGGTCCCAGGTAAAAAATCAAAGTTATTTTAGTTTAATTTTCCCTTAGCTAATAGTTCGTTAAATTTGCAACTCTTAATTTCGACCGAAGATAAAGAAACATGATAAAGATAACATTGCCAGACGGATCAGTTAGGGAGTACCAACAGGGGATTACGTCCATGGAAATTGCAAAATCAATTAGTGAAGGCCTGGCCCGCAAGGTACTGGCAGCTAAAGTGAATAATGAAGTATGGGATGCTTCAAGACCGATCAACAACGATTCTACGGTACAATTGCTGACCTGGGACGACACCGATGCGAAATCAACATTTTGGCATTCATCAGCGCACCTTATGGCGGAAGCCGTAGACGCTTCTTTCCCGGGCGTAAAATTTTGGGTTGGGCCGGCCATTGAAAAAGGGTTTTATTATGATATGGATCTCGGCGACAGGAAAATTACCGAAGACGACCTGGCCGGCCTGGAGAAAAAGATGAATGAGCTGGCTAAACAAAACAATGTTTTTGTACGCAAAGCAATGCCGAAACAGGAAGCGGTCACTTATTTTGCTGAAAAAGGTGACGAATATAAACTGGACCTGTTGCAAAACTTAAATGATGGCGAGATAACCTTTTACACGCAGGGAGCTTTTACCGATCTCTGTCGCGGTCCGCATATTCCACACACGGGTTTTATAAAAGCGATCAAATTGACTAGTGTGGCAGGTGCATACTGGAAGGGTGATGAAAAAAACAAACAGCTTACCCGTGTTTACGGTGTCACATTCCCGGCCCAAAAGGAACTGGATGAATACCTGGCCATGCTGGAAGAGGCCAAAAAAAGGGATCATCGTAAACTGGGAAAGGAACTGGGTATCTACACCATGGATGATGATGTGGGCCAGGGTTTGCCACTTTGGCTCCCCAACGGCACTGTAGTGATAGAGGAACTGGAAAAACTGGCCAAGGAAACCGAAAATGCCGCAGGGTACAAAAGAGTGGTTACGCCACACATTGCCAAGGAGAGTATGTACCTCACAAGCGGCCATTTACCTTATTATGCCGACAGTATGTTCCCTCCCATGGAAATGGACGGTACAAAATATTACCTGAAAGCGATGAACTGCCCGCACCATCATAAGATATTTGACGCGGAGCCAAAAACATATAAGGACCTTCCTTTCCGCATCGCGGAGTATGGTACCTGCTACAGGTATGAGCAAAGTGGAGAATTATTCGGATTGATGAGGGTTCGTTGCCTGCACATGAATGATGCCCATATCTACTGCAACAAAGAACAGTTTGCTGCAGAATTCAGGGCTGTAAATGATATGTACATCAAGTACTTCAACATATTTGGAGTAGATAAGTACGTAATGCGGCTGAGCCTGCACGACCCGGCCAAACTTGGCCAGAAATACGTGGATGAGCCGGAGCTCTGGAAAGAAACTGAGGCCATGGTGAGGGAAGTGCTGATCAGCAGCAACATCCCTTACGTGGAGGTACAGGATGAAGCGGCATTTTATGGCCCGAAAATAGATGTACAGATTTGGAGCGCTATTGGAAGGGAATTCACCCTGGCAACCAACCAGGTGGATTTTAACAGCGGCAACAAATTCAAGCTGAGCTATACCACCCAGGACAACGGCACTGATGTGCCGCTGATCATTCACCGGGCACCACTGGGTACCCATGAAAGATTCATCGGTTTCCTGCTGGAACACTATGCGGGCAAGTTCCCCACATGGCTGGCGCCGCTGCAGGTGAAGATCCTGCCCATCAGTGATAAATTCATGGATTACGCAAATACAATTTTGAAAACGCTGAAAAATGCAGATATTCGTGTAGAGATTGATGACAGGAGTGAAAAGATCGGCAAAAAGATCAGGGACACAGAATTAGCCAGGGTGCCTTATATGCTTGTTATTGGAGAGAAGGAAATGAATGAAGGCGCAGTGGCAGTTCGCCGGCAGGGCAAAGGCGATGCCGGGGTGAAGAAAATAGAAGATTTTGTGAATGATATTAGCCGGGAAATTAAGGAGAGACGGGGGGAATAGTGAATGGTGAATAGTCAATAGTGAATAGTGAATGGTGAATGGTGAAAAATTGAAGGTCTTGATTTTTTCCTGGAACATTAAGAACAATAGTACAAGTGAGTGACACAACGATGATGCCCATTGTTGCTGAAGCCAAACAAATAAAAACAACATTGTAAATTAAAAAAAGTAAATGGCATTTCCACCCAGACAACCAAGGGGAGCATTTAATCCCCGTTTTAAAAAAGAACAACAACAGGAACACCGTACCAATCACATGATCAAGGTACCCGAAGTAAGATTGGTAGGCGAGAATCTTGAGCCGGGAATTTATTCAACCATGGAGGCGTTGAAAATTGCGCAGTCGCAATTTCTTGACCTTGTAGAGATCTCTCCCGGCGCAGCGCCACCGGTGTGCAGGATCATTGACTACAATAAATTCCTGTACGAAGAGAAGAAGAAGAAAAAAGAGATGAAGGCGAAGGCGAAGACCAGCGAGGTAAAAGAGATCAGGTTTACGCCGAATACTGATGACCATGACTTTGAATTCAAAGTAAAACATGCCGAAAAATTCCTGAAAGAAGGTGATAAAGTAAAGGCCCATGTTCAGTTTAAGGGACGTGCAATTATGTTTAAGGAAAGAGGGGAGTTATTACTTTTAAAATTTGCCGATAGCCTTAAGGATGTAGGCGCACTGGAAGGATTACCCAAGATGGAAGGTAAGAGGATGCTGGTGATGTTTGCGCCCAGGACACAGAAACCTAAAAAGGGATCTGAACTTGGCCGCCTGATCAAGGAAGACAAGGAACCGAAGGAACAGCCTGCGCCTGCTGAAGAACCAAAAACAGAAGTAAAAGAATAAACAGTTTGGAAATTGATTATAAAAACGGGAAGCCAAAGGTTTCCCGTTTTATGTTCCTGTAACCTCAATAAGATTCGCCGGTAAAGCTGTTATTTGAAAAGGGCAGGAATAAAAGTACAGTTGGGGAAAACGATTTACAAGGAAACCGGAGCATTAGTTTTCCACCGTCATAATATTTTAAACTATTTATCCTTTCTAAAAAACAATGGACATCAGCCTGAATAAATATATCAGCGACAGTGGTTTTTGCAGCAGGAGGGAAGCCGACCGGTACATCGAGGAATGCCGGGTTACGATCAACAACATTGATGCACAAAAAGGAAACCGCGTGCAGGAAGGTGACGTGGTGAAGATCGACGGCGAACCCATTAAAAAGAAAAAGGTGCCCGTTTACCTCGTCTTGAATAAGCCCAAAGGCGTTACCTGCACAACGGACCTGAAAGATAAATCCAACATCATCGATTTTGTGAATTATAAAAGCAGGATCTTCCCGATCGGGCGGCTGGATAAATTATCCGAAGGGTTAATTTTCTTAACGAACGATGGTGATATTGTAAACAAAATTCTTCGTGCAGGTAACGGGCACGAAAAGGAATACGTGGTAACAGTTGATCTGCCGGTGAACAATGAATTTATCACAAAGATGCGTAACGGGGTGAAGATCCAGGGCACGGTGACCAATAAATGTTTTGTGAAACAGGAGGGCGACAACCGTTTCAGGATCATACTAACGCAGGGGCTTAATCGCCAGATCCGGCGGATGTGTGAGGCACTTGGTTATAGAGTAACATCGCTGAAGCGCACAAGGATCATGAATATCACACTGGGTGGCCTGCAGCCCGGTAAGTGGCGTTATTTTACTGTGCCGGAAATCACCGCCCTGAATGAAATGCTCGCCAACAGCAGCAAAACTGCTGATGGAGAGGGAATGGGAGAATAATGGCTGAACTTTTAAATATAAAATTGATGCAGATAGAAGATATTCAAAAAATTTG
Organism: Chitinophagaceae bacterium; assembly: GCA_036676685.1. Taxonomy (GTDB): domain Bacteria; phylum Bacteroidota; class Bacteroidia; order Chitinophagales; family Chitinophagaceae; genus Ferruginibacter. The sequence goes on from JAKFCK010000263.1 coordinate 9,961, forward strand.
TTCCCTGCTTCCCGTGGTCACAGAAGATATAAAATGGGGGCATGACCTGGTTTTTTCCGTGGGAGGGAAAATGTTTTGCGTAGTGGGCCTGGACCAGCAACCGGTGAGTGCATCTTTTAAGGTTGCTGACGAAAGTTTTGATGAAATGTGCGGCAGGGAAGGTTTTAAACCTGCTCCGTACATGGCACGGCATAAATGGGTTTGGGTGGATGATATCAGGCGAATGAAAAAAAAGGAGTGGACAGAACATGTAAAACAGTCTTATGAATTGGTGAAGGAAAAATTACCGGCGAAGTTGAAGAAACAATTGGACCTGTGACCGGGATGAAACTTCCGCACTGCAATTTTTAACCCGTCTACGCCATGGCCCGGTTATATCTCATTAAGTTACTGTCTTTTATATACATTTGCACGGGCCGGCAAATGATTACCGGTTCACAAAACCAAAATTAACGCTATGGAATTTTTCGCAGGCATGGAGCCGCTACTCCGATCATTGTGGTTTCTTGTCATTCCCGTAAGCGTCATTTTTTTGGTGCAGACCGTACTTACTTTTACAGGAGCCGACGCAACGGACGGCGTTGATGCTGATTTTGACAGTAACCTGAGCGGCACCGACGCACCTTTCCAGCTTTTTTCTTTGAGAAATCTAATCAACTTTTTACTGGGTTTCGGATGGACGGGTATTTCCTTTTATACAACAATAGAAAACAAAGCTATACTGATGTTGATCAGTGGCGTAGTAGGTGTTTTGTTTGTTGTGATGTTTTTTTTGGTGATCAGGCAGGTACAACGATTAAGTGAGGACAATTCTTTTAATATCCAGCATACCCTCATGCAGACTGGTGCTGTATATATCCCCATACCCGCACACAAAACCGGAACGGGCAAAATACAGATCAGTGTAAAAGGCTCGGTGCATGAGATCAACGCCATTACAGCACAGGAAAAACTTCCCTCTGGCAGCCTGGTAAGGGTGGTAAAAATAGAAAGTAACAATCTCGTACTCGTTGAAAAAATATAACCTCTAAACCCAAAACCGTTTATGACCCCCTTAATTATTATCATTGTTGCCGTTGTTGTATTTTTTGTAACAGTGTCAGCTTTGATCTCCCGGTATAAAAGATGCCCTTCTGATAAGATCCTGGTTATCTACGGCAGAACCGGCGGTGCTTCTGCAAAATGTGTACATGGCGGAGGTGCTTTTATATGGCCCGTAATACAGGATTACGCTTACCTGGACCTAAAACCTATTTCCATCGAAGCCAACCTTACCAATGCATTAAGCCGGCAGAACATTCGCGTGGATGTGCCCTGCCGTTTTACCATCGCCATATCCACGGAACCGGACAGTATGAACAATGCTGCTGAGCGACTGCTGGGCCTTACTCCTGAGCAGATACAGGAACTGTCAAAAGATATCTTGTTTGGCCAGTTAAGATTAGTGATCGCTACGATGACGATTGAAGAAATAAATTCTGACCGGGATAAATTCCTGGACAATATTTCTAAAAACGTTGATGCGGAATTAAAGAAGATCGGTCTCAAACTGATCAATGTAAACGTTACAGATATCCGTGATGAATCCGGTTATATTGAAGCGCTGGGTAAAGAAGCTGCAGCAAAGGCGGTGAATGAAGCCATCATCAGTGTGGCAGAACAGGTAAAAATTGGTGAAACCGGTAAAGCACTTGCAGACAGGGAGAGAGAAACGCAGATTGCAGAAACGCACCGCGACCGTGACGTAAAGATTGCGAACACCCAAAAAGACAGGGAAGTCAGTATTGCTTCTGCTGTAAAAGACGAAGCTATTGGTAAGGCGGAAGCAGCAAGAGATACGAGGGTAAAAACCTCGGAAGCAAATGCCACTGCAGTAGAAGGAGAAAACTTTGCCAAGATCACCATTGCCAATTCTGATGCAAGCCGGCGCGAAAAGGAAGCTGAAGCTATGAGGGTAGCCGTGAGTGCAGAAAAAGTACAGCAGGCAAAAGCCCTTGAGGCCTCTTACCTTGCCGAGCAAAGAGCGGAAGAAGCCAGGTCGGAAAGGGAAAGGGCAACGCAGGTTGCCAACATTGTGATCCCTGCAGAAATAGCAAAACAAAAAGCCATCATCGAAGCACAGGCAGCTGCAGAAACTATACGGGAAAATGCGAAAGGAGAGGCCGACGCGATTTTCGCAAAGATGGAAGCGGAAGCAAAAGGTTTATTTGAAATACTTACCAAGCAGGCTGAGGGTTACAAACAAGTGGTAGCTGCAGCAGGTGGAGACCCCACTAACGCATTCCAGCTATTGTTACTTGAGAAACTCCCGGAACTGGTGAAAACACAGGTTGAAGCGGTAAAAAATATCAAGATCGATAAGATCACGGTATGGGATTCAGGTAATGGAGCTGATGGAAACGGATCTACCGCTAACTTTGTTTCCGGTATGATGAAAACAGTGCCACCCTTAAATGACCTGTTCAATATGGCGGGATTAAACCTCCCGAATTACCTGAAAGGTGCAGACGGTGTGGTTACTACAGAAGATAAAAAAGCCGACAAGGAATAAATACGGATACGAAACTTGAAAAATACAGATGGGCTTCATCAATAAAATCTTATACAAGACACTTAACCAGCGTAACTATTTAAAGTTCCTGAACACTTCGTTTCTGACCTTGTACAGGACCGGCTTACTCAAAAATAATCCTGCTTACCGTTACCACTACTTTGCCAAAAACCTGGTGAGCCCGGGCGATACGGTTATTGACCTTGGTGCGAATCTTGGTTACTACTCAAATTTATTACAGGAATGGATCGGGCCAAACGGGAAGTTATACGCTGTAGAACCCGTGATCCCTTTCAATGAAATTTTACAATGGAGACTGGGTAATAAAAAACATGTTAGTATCCTGCCCTATGCATTAGGCACGGAGGAAAAAGACATCACCCTCGTGATACCAAAGAACCTTGCATACCTTTCTACCGGCCTGCCGAATGTGTACGACAGCGCAACTCATGGAAGCCTGGAGGACTACGGTTTTAAGTTTAACGCGAAAATGAAAAAAGGTAGCGAGTTATTCAAAAACCTGGACCGGCTGGATTTTGTGAAATGCGATATTGAGGGCTACGAGGAATTCGTACTTCCGGAATTAAAACCGGTGCTTGAAAAACATAAACCCATCATACAGGTAGAAACCTGGGGAACCCATAAAAAAGTAGTGGAGGATTTTTTGCTTTCACTGGGCTACAACCAGTTTCACCTGCATTCCAGCAAACTCGTGCCTTCCACAGCCGGGCACCCGGCTACCGTTGTTGACTTCATTTTTATTCATCCTGAAAATACAGCTGCTGCCCGGAAGACAGACCGTTGGAAATAACGGTATTATCGGGCATAATATCAACCCGTGATTTGCACCGGCTTGAATTGCGGTATAAATGCAGGTCACCAGGCCCGCAGTTGAAATTAATCCTCTACAAATGCCAGGGCTTTTTCATCATCAAATTCACCTTCCCAACGGGCTATTACACAACTGGCCAAAGTATTACCAATGACGTTAACGGATGTACGCGCCATGTCCATCAATTCATCAATGCCGTAAATAGCCATAATGGGCCAAAGCGGGAAACCAAATGTTGACGCGGTAGCGATTAATATTACTAAGGAAGCCCTGGGCACTGCAGCCACCCCTTTGCTGGTAAGCATCAGGGACAGACCGATTAACAATTGTGCACCGAAAGACAATTCCATTCCTGCAGCCTGCGCCACAAAAACAGAAGCCAGGGATAAATAAAGTGTAGTGCCATCCAGGTTAAATGTGTACCCGGTAGGTATTACAAAAGAAACAATTTTGCGCGGCACACCAAAACGTTCCATATTCTCGAGCGCTTTCGGCAAGGCTGAATCAGAACTTGTGGTGGCAAAGGCAATAGAGACCGGCTCCTTGATGGCCCTGATAAACTGCTTTATGGGCACTTTTGCTACCCACAATGCGATAGGTAGCAACACAAATAGCAGGAACGCAATCAGTGCCAGGTATAGTGTTACCAATAATAAAAGGAGGTTTTTAAGAATGTCGATCCCCAAATGGCCTACGGTAACGGCAATGGCGGCCCCGACACCGAATGGTGCAAAATACATGATGATGTTAGTGAACTTAAACATTGCTTCCGCAAGGCTTTCTGTAAACTCCAGCATCGGTTTTTTCTTATGTTCGCTTAGCAGGGCAAGTGCAATTCCAAAAACCACACTAAACACTACTATCGGCAGCACGTTTCCCTCGTAGATCGATTTCACAATATTTTCAGGGAAAATATCCACGATATGGTCCTGCCAGGTTTTTATTTTTACTTCCGGTAGTTCCTTCAAAAGGCTTTCAGGGACTTTGATCCCTACACCTGCACGGGTAAGATTAATAAATCCTAATCCGATCACCAGGGCGATTGTGGTGACTATTTCGAAATAAAGTAAAGATTTCCATCCCATGCGCCCCACTTGTTTGAGGTTAGAATGGCTTGCGATACCGACCACCAGTGTAGCAAAAAGTAAAGGCGCCACAATGGTTTTTACAAGTCGGAGGAAAATTTTGCTTAAAAACTGTAGGTTTTGCGAAAATGCAGGAAAATCCAGGCCGATTTCCACACCGATTATCATTGCTACCAATATCCACGTGGTTAGCGATTTTTTGTATAAAGCGAACAGGATCGTGATAGCCACGAAAATCCACCTTACCGTCATAAGAACAGGGGGTGTTAAACTAAAAAT
>JAKFCK010000264.1:0-6134 GCA_036676685.1 Chitinophagaceae bacterium
AGCAATGTGCCTTTTTCGATGAATACTGCCAATGGAAGCGTTAATTACAAAGGACAGGCTGGTGTGATGACGAATTTCTACAGTGCAGAAGAAGATTTTCCAAAAGTACTCGGCATCAAAATGAAGTCGGGGCGTTGGTTTACAAAAGCCGACGCAGGGGCAAAAAACCGTGCAGTGGTGATCACGGCCAGCCTTGAAAAAGACCTTTTTGGAGGTGAACCCGCGCCCGGGAAAGAGATCGGGGACGAGAATACAAAAATGAAAGTTGTAGGTGTGATGGAGGATATCAAGGACCAGGGTTCTTACGCGGCCATTGAAAATGGTTTGTACGAGCCCATTGATACCGCATCGGGTATATGGACCAGCACGGTATTGCTGAAAGTAAAGCCGGGCACGGACGCCGCCTTTGAAAGCCGGTTGTTTAAAACATTTTCCAATGCGGTGGGTACAAACGTAGAAATAGAACACCTGGATAATAAGCTGGAAAGCAAAAATAAATTGACCCTGGTGCCGATGATCATTGCATTTGTGGTTGCTGGTTTTCTCATTATCAATGTTGCCCTGGGTTTATTTGGTGTGCTTTGGTATAATATTAACCGCCGGAAGGGGGAGATAGGTTTACGCCGGGCCGTAGGTGCGAGTGGCCATTCCGTTTCCCGGCAATTGGTAGGGGAAGCATTGGTACTGTCCACCTTATCTTTGATCATCGGTTGTTTTTTTGCGTTCCAGTTTCCACTGATGAATGTATTTGACCTGGCCGCCGGCACTTACCTTGCAGCAATAGCGCTGGCCATCCTGTTTATTTACCTGCTGGTATTGGCTTGTTCCCTCTACCCCGGCAAGCAGGCTGCTGCAATTTATCCTGCGGTGGCTTTGCATGAAGAATAAAATCATAAATTGAACTTCTTTTAGCATTGTATGATATTGATAATTGATGACGATATTGCCGTGAGGAGTTCGCTGATGCTGCTGCTGCAAAACGAAGGTTACGAGGTAACAGCTGCCGGTGAGCCGGAAGAAGCGGTAGCTTTAATTAAAAAAGTAACACCGGAACTGGTGATCCTGGACCTAAATTTTTCTATTGAAACTTCCGGGCGGGAAGGCATGCAGCTGCTCAAAGAAATAAAAAGGATTAACGACAAAATACCGGTGATCCTCATCACCGGCTGGGGTACCATTGCGCTGGCAGTGGAAGGCATGAAACTTGGCGCCAACGATTTTTTAAATAAACCCTGGAGCAATGATCATGTGCTGCAGTCTGTGAGAACACTCATCGAACTTAAAGAAAAAAGAGTGGAGCAACACAGCCGGAAACAGCTGGATGCTATTTACAACTTTCGGCATATCATTGGCGGGGATGAAAAGATGCTGGCCATCCTGGAAACGATTGGCAGGGTAGCCGCAACGGATGCGGCTGTGCTGATCATGGGCGAAAGCGGCACCGGCAAAGAGCTGATCGCCGAAGCTATTCACCAGAACAGCCCCAGGGCAGCTAAACCTTTCGTGAAAGTAAACCTGGGCGGCATCTCCACTTCTTTGTTTGAAAGCGAGATGTTCGGGCACGTGAGAGGAGCGTTTACGGATGCACGTTATGACCGCACAGGACGTTTTGAACTGGCGAATAAAGGCACTATTTTCCTGGATGAGATCGGCGACCTGGATGCAGGCAGCCAGGTGAAGTTATTGCGGGTACTCCAGGACAGGACCTATGAAGTGCTGGGCAGCAGTCGTACGAAAACTGTGGATGTGCGGGTAGTCTGTGCCACTAACCGGCCACTTGAAGAAATGGTAGCCAAAGGGATCTTCCGGGAAGACCTCCTGTACCGCATCAACCTGATCACTATTAAACTCCCCGCCTTAAGGGAGCGGCCAAACGACATTCCATTGCTGGTAGACTTCTTTTTAAATAACCTTAGAGAAATTTACAACAAACCGGGCCTCGAGGTAAGTAAGGCTGCGCTGAAGTGGTTGCAACAATTACCTTTGCCGGGAAATATCAGGCAGCTAAAGAACCTGGTAGAACGATCTGTATTGGTAAGCAGTAAAAATGTGCTGGACGTGGAGGATTTTAAATCACAGCTGGAATTATCACCGGGCAAGCAAGGTGTCGTGCAGTTGCCTGATGTGGGCACCATCACACTGGACGAACTGGAAATGCAGATGATAAAACGTGCAATGGCCTTCCACCGGAACAAAGTCTCCAAAGCAGCCAACGCACTGGGTATCACCCGCAGTTCATTATACCGCCGACTTGAAAAGTATAATCTTCCATATGATGAGTCTCAGGACTAAATTCCTATTGTTTGTTTTTATCCTGCACGCCATCACCCTTGTGCTGTGTTATTTTATATTTACCAACAAGCTGTTGTTTATCATCTCGGAAATTGCAGTGTTCACCTCCCTGTTTTTATCCTGGCAATTGTATAAAGGAATGATCCGCCCTTTGCAGACCCTTGTGGATGGTGCCGAAGCAATAAAAAGCAAAGACTTCAATGTAAAATTTTTGCACACGGGCAGTTACGAGATGGATCAGCTGATCGATGTATACAACGGGATGATGGATCATTTAAGGGAGGAGAGAACCCTGCAGGAGCAGCAACATTTCTTTTTGGAAAAACTCATCCATACCTCGCCAACGGGCATCCTGATCGCTGATTTTGATGATAAGATCCGCCAGGTCAATCCCAAAGCCTGTGAACTTTTAGGGATAGACGAAAATAGGGTGAAGGGCAAGGCGATAAATGAAGTGGATCTACCTGTCATGCAGGAGATCAGTTCACTCAGGTCCGGTGAGGCAAAAACGGTTACGCCTAATGGCATTCAAACGTTTAAATTACAACGCTCACAATTTATAGATCGTGGTTTTCCCCGGTCTTTCGTGATGATAGAGGAACTTACGGCGGAGATCCTGGCAGCCGAAAAAAAGGCCTATGGGAAAGTGATCAGGATGATGGCCCATGAAGTAAACAATACAGTCGGCCCCGTAAACTCCATACTTCAATCGGCTTTAAAAACACCCGGTCTTTGGGACGGGGATAAAAACCAGGTGTTGGCCAATGCATTGCAGGTGGCATTGGACCGTAACCAGAACCTCAACATCTTTATGCGCAATTTTGCAGATGTAGTGCGGTTGCCCGAACCCGTCAGGAAAAAGACCGATCTCCATAAATTGATTAAGAACGTGGTTACGCTGATGGAATTGAAGGCAGGGGAGAAGCAGGTCTGTTTTGAGTGTAACCTCGCGCACGAACCGGTTTTCATTACAGCCGATGAGCAGCAGATGGAACAGGCCCTGATCAATATTGTAAAAAATGCCATTGAAGCGATTGATGATAAGGGCACCGTGACCATCAGCACTACAAGTCATCCAAAAAGCATTACGATCACGGATACCGGCAAAGGGATCAGTAAAGACAATGCCGGGCTTTTGTTCAGCCCCTTTTTCAGTACAAAACGGGATGGCCAGGGCATAGGCCTCACACTGGTGAAAGAGATCCTGCTTAATCATGGGTACGAATTTTCGTTGCGAACCATAAGGCGCGGGGAAACAGGATTTAAAATCATCTTCTAACCGGTGAATACATTTGACGTTTTGTTATTGCCTCGCTAACCTGGCTATATCCAAAAGTTCAAATATTATGACTAAGCTAAAAATTATCCATCAGCTTCCTGATCTCTTCATATGAAGAAACTTTTATGCCCGCTCTCCGCATTTTGAATGTAAAGCTTTTGGTCCCCCGATCTATTTTGGCATCGGCAAAATCTTTATAAGGGAAATAATAAAATGTTGACTCCTTTACAGCCCATAACATATTGTCCTGCCCGGGTAATACACGGATAGGTGCCTTTGACGGAAATTGGACAAGACCATTAAATCCTTTATAAACTACAGCTACCAGTGGAAAAAAAATATTGTTGTTTGCGCTATCCGTGTAACTGGTAATTATCGGCACCCGGTTATCAAGAGACTGGGGGAGATCACAGTTCCAAATACCGAAATTATTAATCGAAAAACTGCGGATGATCTCCGAACTTAGGCGTAGGTCCGATGAATAACCTGTGGGGTCAATACCCATCTCCAATAACCTGTCTTCGGCTGTAACCTGGTCAACCTGCCCCTGTTTCAACGTTTCTCCCACTCGCTTTGCAAATAATGCCCTCATCTTTTGATTCCTCCTGGTAATCAGCCGGTTTATTTTGTCATTAAAGGCGTTATCGATTTTATTCTTTTCTCTCTGCAATTTGTTTCTTAACTGTACACTGTCTTTGTCATTTTTTTCCTGCAATAGCCGCTTGTTCAATGCAACGCTATAAGCTTTATTTTTTTCATTAAAAATTTTCATTGCAGCATCATAATCGCCCTCTTCCAACACAGGTCGTGCCTGGTAGGAAACACTTCTTCTTGCATTAGTAAAAATCACGGTATATATGCCGGGTTTGCCGGTGGGCGCGAGTTTCACGTGGTCCCAATGTTCATTCGCATCAGTGCCCAGGGAACGATTTACATCTATCACCTCAAATTTTAGCCCGTTGTAAGCCAACAATTCTTCAAAAGAGCCGGGATCTATTTCAATGCTGAATGATTGTTTGTTGGCAGATGCCTTTACAGGTTTCACTGGCTTTATGGGGAGGCTGACCTTTTCAGAAGCGGTGCTCTTATTGAATGTTGTAGCAGGACTAGCTGTATTTTTTACCGCTGTTATTACATCTTTTCCTTTGTACTGCCACTTACGCGCCCCGGTATCCAGGTAATAGAGATTATGTGATGCACTTTTATTGCCGGAAGTAAGGTTGATCTCCGGTTGGGAAGCGGGGTTAACGAAAACGGGTATGTCATCTTTGTAAGCTTTTATCTCGCACATCCCTGATGACTCAAAATTGTATTTTCTTCCGGCCGAATCATAGTCCATCGGGATCCCCGATAAGAAAAAATCCAGGGGATCCGAAAATTCACGATAGGTAATTTTTACAGGGCCGGTCACAATTTTACCATTGCCATATACCAGTGATGATGGAGGGAAACAGAGTATTGTTCCGGAGCTATGGAAGATCGTATCTCCCTTTTCGGCATTAAAATTATACCCGGTCAGGGGAATATTGATGCCGGCCATCGGGGGATTGATAAACGGTGCAAAATGGCCGGCTGTTGTATCACTCTTTTCCAGGCCGGGATCTTTCATCGGGGTGAATATTTCTTCCCCGGACAGGTAGACTAAAACTGTGACGGCACTCAGCAACACAATCAGGCTCCCGGTTACAACTTTTTTCATGACCAACCTTTGTTTCATCGCCTTACCAAATTCAGCTTTTAACCCTGCGTCACAGGCAGCCTGTACGATCATGCGCTGTGCATTCAGTTCCAGCTGAAGCCCTTCATCCACGGATAATTGCCGCTCGAAGATGGCTTTCTCTTCTACACTCATTTCTCCCTGCAGGTAACTGTTTATTTGTATGCTGTTATTATTCATGCGTACCGTTATTTGAAATGCTGATATAATTTTCTTTTGCTTTCTGCAGGCACCTGTATTTCTGGTTCTTCGCTATCTTTTCGTTGCTGAATGAAAGAGCAGTTGCAATTTGCCTGAAGCTTTGTTTTTTGAAATAGAACAGGATCAAAAGCTGTTTGCATTTTTCTCCCAGGAGATTAAAAGCGGCGGTTGCGGCGATGAATCCTGGCTCTTCCTCTGTGGTTGTTTCGGCTACATCATGGGTGACAACCACTATAGGAATTTTTTTGCGGAGTCTTAATTCCTGCAACCAACAGTTTTTTACAACAGCGAGTAGATAAACTTTTAAAGGTACCGTAAGCGTTAAGTCACCCGAATGCACTTTTTTGTATAGTACGACAAGGGCATCCTGGAAGATATCCCGTGCATCATCTGCAGAGCCACTGTTCGCTTTGATGTATTGGTGCACGGCAGGCAACATATCATACAGTCCCTTCAGGGCCATTGAATATTTATTATGCCTTAAATGTTCAATAATTTTTTGGTCAGTCATTTTATGGGCTTATGTTACATAATGCTTTATTTCGCAAAATGTCATCAAAAAAATAATTTCGGGCCGAAAAGGTTTTGGTAAAGCAAACATAAGCAGGTAATATTTACCGGTGCAGAGGATGACCACATATTTGA
>JAKFCK010000265.1:0-10526 GCA_036676685.1 Chitinophagaceae bacterium
TGGAAAAAGAAGATAGCATTTTCAGCAAATGGTCAAGACGCGATCTATTGAAGGGCCTGGGTGGATTGCCGATCCTGGGCGGTGTATGGTTTGGTGCAGCAAAGATTGCAGGGTCTGCCAAAAGAGAGAGAAACTTTTTATTAGAAACACTAAATGTTAAAGCCTCACCTCCTCCTCCATCCGGACCGATGAGTGGAAAGCCCTTACGTCTCGGAATCATCGGTTTTGGTATTCGCGGAGAACAACTTTGCCGCTCCCTGGGATTTGCTACAACCCAGTGGCTGGATGAAATGAAAGAAAGCACTGCAAAAAACCCAAACGACACCAGGTTGAAGGAATTTATGGGGGGCACCTATGCGCTCACGGCATTGCTGCAGGGGGCAACTTTGTTGTTTTTCTTTTTAGCCGCCAAAGGGATAAGTAATGATGACAAAATAATAAAAGAGAGCAACAGGCTCCGCTAAAACAAGATGTTTATATTAATTATAAAAAAGGCTGGTACCAATGTTTACCGGCCTTTTTTATATTCCATACACATGGAAATATTAATAAAAAAATATTTTTATCTCATTATTTGCTTAGATTTGGTCAATGTTTTCTCAAAACATACATATCAACAACGCTTCTTTTGTAGCTTCTTTTGCTACAACTATTATTATTACGTCAACCCGCTAAGGGTTAACTATTTCCATATCACCACCCGGGCTTCGGCTTCTTATCCACAACAAATCGTGGTATATCACACAAAATCATTTGTTCAATTATAATAATAAAAAATGCAGGTATTAAAATTCGGAGGCAGTTCAGTCGCAAATGCAGATAATATCAAAAAAGTAATGGCCGTTGTGAAGGATAAGAGCACAGTTGGCCCAACAGTAGTAGTTGTTTCGGCGTTGGGGGGCATTACGGATCTCCTGCTGACCTGCAGCACCCTGGCTGCTCAAGGCATTGAATCTTATAAGGACCAGCTGGCGGCAATTGAACAGCGCCACCTGCAGGCGACAAGGGAACTTATCCCGATCAACAACCAAAGCAGTGTGTTAAGTTTCGTAAAAACACAATGCAACGAGATCGAAGACATTTGCAATGGCATCTTTCTCCTGAAGGAATTATCCGATCGCACGAAAGACCGGATGGTGAGTTATGGCGAGCTATTATCCTCCCGCATCATAGCTGCAGCTTTGCAATCGGAAAATATTGACACGCACTGGGTAGATGCGGCGAAACTTATCATTACGAATTCCGATTACGGTAATGCCGTGGTGAACTTTCCCGTGACCAATAAAAATATCCGCCGGTATATAGCTGAGTTTCCTGCAGGCCTGTACCTCGTACCTGGTTTTGTGTCCACCAATGAAGAAGGCATCAATACTACATTGGGCAGGGGCGGATCTGATTACACGGCCGCAATTTTTGCTGCGGCGCTTGATGCATCCCCACTGGAGATCTGGACAGACGTGTCTGGTATGATGACCGCAGATCCAAGGCTGGTCGCCAATGCGCACATCATTCCCCGGATTTCTTACCAGGAGGCCATGGAACTTTCTCACTTTGGCGCCAAGGTAATTTACCCGCCTACCATACAACCCGTGATGAGCAAAGGCATATCTGTGTGGATCAAAAATACTTTTGCCCCTGCTGACGAAGGCACCGTGATCCAGCAACAGGTTTCTGAAAATGAAAGCAGCGTAACTGGAATATCCAGTATCAATAATATTGCACTGATAAGCCTGGAAGGCAGTGGCATGATCGGTATACCCGGTTTCTCCAAACGGTTGTTTGCGGCGCTGGCCTCCAAAAAAATTAACGTCATACTGATCACCCAAAGTTCTTCTGAGCATTCTATCTGCGTAGGTATAGAAGCATCCAACGCGGCATCCGCCAAAGCTGCTATTGACGACGCTTTTGCCTATGAAATAGAACTAAAAAAGGTAGAACCGCTTTCCGTGGAAAGTGACCTGTCCGTTGTAGCGCTTGTCGGCGACCGCATGAAAAGCCATACCGGCATCAGTGGCAGGTTATTTAGTGCTTTAGGAAAGAATGGTGTAAACATCCGCGCTATTTCCCAGGGATCTTCCGAAAGGAATATCACCGCAGTGATCAGCAGCGCTGATGTAAAAAAAGCGATCAATGTGATCCATGAAGCTTTTTTTGAAAAAGAGATCAAAGAGGTAAACGTCTTTATCGCCGGTGTAGGCAATGTGGGAAGTAAGCTGCTTGCCCAGATCAACCAACAGCAGGAGTACCTGCTGAATACCCTTCGACTGAAAATAAAAATTGCAGGTATCGCCAATAGTAAAAAAAATCATATCGATGAAGAGGGCATCAACCTGGAAAACTGGGAATCGCTGCTGGCAGCCGGCAAACCCGCGGGTATAGAAGAATTCATTGAAACTATCGGGCAGAAAAACCTGAGGAATACAGTGTTTGTTGATGTTACCGCTAATGACAAAGTAGCTACCGTGTATGATAGCCTCCTGCAGAAAAGTATTGCTGTAGTGGCCTGCAACAAGGTCGCCTGTTCTTCTTCTTATGAATATTACAAGAAATTAAAACAGCTTTCCAGGGAATACAACAGCACATTTTTATTCGAGACAAATGTAGGCGCCAGCCTGCCTATCATCGGAACGCTGAATGACCTGTTGCGAAGCGGGGATAATATTCACCGGATGGATGCGGTATTGAGCGGTACCCTGAATTTTGTATTTAATAATTACGATGGTAAAAAAAGTTTTGCATCAGTTGTGCGCCAGGCGCAGGATGAAGGATATACAGAACCCGATCCAAGGCTTGACCTCAGCGGCAAAGATGTGATGAGGAAGATCATGATCCTTGCACGCGAAGCTGGCCAAACAATGGAAATGGAAGACATCGATAACAACAGTTTTATGCCCGAAGCCTGCATGCAGGGAAGCGTGGAAGATTTTTACCAGTCGATGGAAGAACATGAGTCCCACTTTAAACAAATATTTGATGAGGCTGCAGCCGCCGGATGCAAACTCAAATTTGTTGCCAGTTATAAAAATGGCAAGGCTTCCGCGGGTCTGCAGCATATTGACCCGCAACATGATTTTTACCACCTTTACGGAAAAGATAATATTGTGTTGTTTTACACAGACCGGTATGTAGACCAGCCTTTGGTGATTAAGGGAGCTGGTGCAGGGGCCGCCTTAACAGCTTCAGGTGTATTTGCAGATATTATCAGGACTTCAAAAGCATAACATTTTCATGCCGAACGAAATTAATTTAGCAGTTAACAGATCCGTAAAAGTTTACCCTCCTGGGACGGTGGCCAATTTAGTATGTGGCTTTGATGTATTGGGTCTATGCCTTAATGATCCCTGCGATGAAATGGATATTACCATCATTGGCGAAAGGAAGATCATGATCAGCAGTGCTGATGGATATAACCTGCCCAGTGACCCCATGCAAAATACCGCAGGCGCACCACTGATTGATATGCTGCAGGAACTGAACACAGATATTGGGTTTGAAGTGGTCATTAAAAAAAATATCAAACCGGGTAGCGGCATCGGTTCCAGTGCTGCCAGTGCAGCCGGGGCAGTCGTTGGCGCCAACGCTTTACTGGGCAATATTTTTTCAAAAGAACAGCTGGTACGTTTTGCCATGAGCGGCGAAAAAGTTGCCTCGGGAGTGAAACATGCGGACAATGTGGCCCCCTGCATTTATGGGGGCATCACCCTTATCAGGAGTATATTCCCCCTGGATATCATTCCCATCGAAGCTCCTGCCCTCTGGGTTACGGTGGTGCATCCGCAGATAGAAGTGCGCACGTCTGATGCCAGGCAAATCCTGCGAAAAGAAGTGCTGTTGAAAGATGCGATCAAGCAGTGGGGGAATATCGCGGGCCTCGTGGCAGGTTTTATCAAAAAAGATTACGCACTTATCGGGCGTAGCCTGGAAGATGTGATCATCGAACCCGTAAGAAGTATTTTGATCCCCGGCTTTAATGATGTGAAAAAGCAAAGTAAGGCAGTGGGAGCTTTGGGTGGCGGTATCTCTGGTTCCGGCCCTTCTATTTTTATGCTGAGTACGAATGAAGCAATCGCACTTGCTGTTAAAGAGCAAATGCACGCCGTGTATAATGGCATCGGCCTGGATCATTATGTATATGTGACTACCATCAATAACAAGGGAGTAAAATTAACCGACATTTGTTGAACCGGGGAAAGATCCCTTTTATTTTCAAATATTATCATGCAATATTATAGCACCAACGACAATTCTCCATTAGTGAGTTTCAAACAGGCCACGATTTATGGCCAGGCGCCGGACAAAGGTTTGTACTTTCCCGAAGCCATCCCGCTGCTGCCGCAGAGTTTTATTAAAAACATAGAAACTTTTTCCAATGCAGCGATAGCCTACGAAGTGATAAAACCCTATGCTATTGCAAGTATACCGGAAACATTGCTAAAAAGTATCGTGGAAGAAACGGTAAATTTTCCGATGCCACTGGTCACTATCAACGAGCGAATTTCATCGCTTGAATTATATCACGGCCCTACCCTGGCTTTTAAAGATATCGGTGCAAGGTTTATGAGCCGGTGCCTGGGGCACTTCGTGGCAGATCAGCCGAAAAAAGTAACCGTACTTGTGGCCACTTCCGGGGATACCGGGGGTGCTGTTGCCAATGGTTTCTATGATGTGCCCAATGTAGAAGTGATCATCCTGTATCCTTCCGGGAAAGTGAGCACAGTGCAGGAAAAACAACTGACCACCCTGGGAAAAAATATTCATGCCCTGGAGGTTAAAGGGAGTTTTGATGACTGCCAGCAAATGGTAAAGGACATATTTGCCAATGCGGCAGATTTTGACCATCTTTTTCTCACCTCAGCAAATTCCATCAATGTGGCCCGCTGGTTGCCCCAGCAATTTTATTATTTCTTTGCCTTCAAACAGTGGAAAGAAAAAGATAATCCGCCAGTAATATCAGTACCCAGCGGCAATTTCGGGAACATTTGCGCAGGTATCCTCGCACACGCCTCCGGGCTGCCGGTTAAACATTTTATAGCGGCCTGCAATGCTAACGATGTTGTACCAAAATTTTTTGAAACAAACTTTTATGTTCCCAAAAAAGCGATCGCCACTATTTCCAATGCGATGGATGTAGGCAACCCGAGCAATTTTGTTCGTATACTTGAAATTTTTGAAAAGGATATTGAGGACCTCAAAAAACAGGTTTCTTCTGTAAGTGTATCTGACGACGCCACTAAAGCTACTATGAAAAAAGTGTATGATCAATACGGGTACCTGCTTGATCCGCATGGCGCGGTGGGTTACCATGCACTGGAAAACTATTTGGAGCAGCACCCGGGCGAAAAAGGTTTTGTGGTGGAAACTGCCCACCCCGTCAAATTTTTTGATGTAGTAGAACCCGTCATTGGCGAATCTATCCCAATCCCGGAGGGTGTGCAGGATCAATTAAAGCTGGATAAAAAATCGCAGCTAATGGAAAATAATGCAGAGGCTTTGAGAGAATTTTTGATGAAAATATAGACGGGCTGATTCCTTCGATGGGCAACTTTTGAATGGTGAATGGTGACTGAATGGCGAATGGTGAATAGTGATTAGTGAAATTCGGAAAGTGTTTGCATCATCTGCCAGGTTGCAGCTTTAGAAGTTTTGCTCATCGTATATTGCCAATTGCCCATTGATCATTGACCTATTGACCATTGACCTATTGACCTATTGACCTATTGGCAAGCTGGCTGTACTGGTCGCGTGACCCCTCTTTCACTTTCGTCAATGAGGGACTGTAAGGGTTAGTCTTTTCAGACGACAGGTGCGCTTCCAGCAGTTTTGTCATCTTAAGTGATGCCGCGGGTCTCAATTGCCTGGTTCCGTGGCGGCCTGTTTTTGTCATACTGAGCAGGGTAACAGAGACGCCAAGATACGTCGCAAGATCCTGCTGGCTTACTGGCAAAGGGCCGGGTGGTTTATGCCTTTTCATGTAAATACTTTTTTTGTAAATAAAAATTAATTTACAAAAAATTATTTACAAACCTATATAATCCGGATATCGCAAAGAAAAGACCGAAGCATATTCACTATTCACTATTCACTATTGACACCCTCCTCACAAAAACTTCCCCGTATAACTCTCCTTCCATTTTTTCAGTTCGGCGGGTTTGCCTTCAAAAACCAGGTTTCCACCGGCATCACCCGCTTCAGGGCCAAGGTCGATAATCCAGTCTGCACTTTTTAATACATCCGTGTTATGTTCAATCACCAGGATGGAATGCCCCTGCTCCACCAACGCATTAAACGATGCCAGTAATTTTTTTATGTCATGGAAGTGAAGGCCGGTAGTGGGCTCATCAAAAATAAAGAGGATATTGCCCTGTGCCTTTCCTTTACCCAGGAATGAAGCCAGTTTTACCCGCTGTGCTTCACCTCCACTGAGGGTGTTGGAAGATTGCCCGAGTTTGACATACCCAAGGCCGACATCGCTAAGGGGTTGAATTTTTTTGGCCACGTCTTTCCCTTCCTTCTCCTTATCTGCATTAAAAAATTCAATGGCTTCATCCACGCCCATTTCCAGGACTTCGTGAATATTTTTCTCCCTGAATTTTACATCCAATACTTCATCCTTAAATCTTTTCCCATTGCATACGTCGCATACAAGGTGCACATCCGCAAGGAACTGCATCTCTACCAACTGTTCTCCTTCCCCTTTGCAGGCATCACATCTTCCACCATCTACGTTAAAGGAAAAATGCTTCGGCATAAATCCCCGCATTTTGCTCACGGGCTGCTTTGCAAAGAGGTCGCGAATCTCATCGTAGGCTTTAATGTAAGTCACGGGATTACTCCGGCTGCTCTTCCCGATGGGATTCTGGTCCACTAATTCTACCTGGCTGATATAATCAATGTCACCTTTAATGTTCCTGAACAATCCTGGTTTATCCACGCCTTCCCCTTTTATCTTCTGGAGTGCAGGATATAAAATTTGTTTTACAAGCGTTGTTTTCCCGCTACCGCTCACACCGCTTACTGCACATAAAACATTCAGCGGGAATTGTACGGTGATATCTTTAAGATTGTTTTGCCTGGCACCTTCAACGGTTATTGACCTGATCCATTTCCGCGTATTTTTTGGAGGGTCGATCGATAATTTTCCGGACAAATATTTACCTGTAAGGCTGTCTTTATCGGCAATGATCTCATCGTAATTACCAGCGGCAACCACTTCGCCACCAAGGTGGCTGGCAAGAGGGCCCATATCGATAATATGATCCGCTTCCCGCATCATCATCTCATCATGCTCCACCACCACCACGGTATTACCCAGGTCCCTGAGTTCCTTCAACACAATGATCAACTTCTGGGTATCCCTGCTGTGAAGGCCGATAGACGGTTCATCCAGGATGTACAGTGAATTGGTAAGATTGCTCCCCAGGCTACGTGTGAGTTGGATGCGCTGACTTTCACCACCGCTCAGGGAATTAGCGAGCCGGTTTAATGTGAGATAGCCGAGGCCTACATCAATCAGTGTTTTGATACGGTGATGAATTTCCAGCAAAATTCTTCTTGCCACCTGCTCTTCATATTTACTCAATTCAAGTTCATCAAACCAAACCTGCAGATCTTTCACCGGCATTTCGCACAATTCACCTATGTGCCTCTCGCCGACTTTTACATAAAGTGCCTCTTTTCTTAAGCGGTAACCATGACAATCGGTACAGAGTGTTCTACCCCTGTACCTGCTCAACATCACCCGGTATTGCACCTTGTATAAATTCTGTTCCACTTCTTTAAAAAAATCATTGATACCATTCACGTGCGCATTGCCTTCCCAAAGATCATTAAGTTCCCGGGAGTCCAGGTCCATCACCGGTTTGTGAACCGGGAAATCAAATTTCCGGGCTGCTCGTATAAAAGCCTCCTTCCACTCCCCCATTTTTTCCCCCTTCCAGGGTGCTACGGCACCTTCGTATAGACTTAACCGTTTGTCCGGAATAATGAGATCCGGATCAAGACCAAGGATCATTGAAAAACCTTCGCAGGTAGGGCAGGCCCCATAGGGATTGTTGAAAGAGAACAGGTTGGGAACAGGCTCTTCAAAAACAATTCCATCCAACTCAAACCTGTTGCTGAATTCCAGTTTAATTTTTGAGTTGATCTCCAGGTTTACAATCCCCTCCCCTTCATAGAATGCAAGCCCCACGGAATCGGCTATCCTGTGCAGGTCATCTTCATCAAAGGCCTTTTTCACGAGGCGGTCTATTAAAATATGTGAATTGCGAATGTTGAATGTAGAATTTTCAAGCAGGTCTTCAATTCTCAGTACTTCATCATTAATCAACAAACGGGAAAACCCTTTTTGCAGGAGGATGTTGAGTTCTTCTTTAGTATCCCTGTTGGCATGGCTTTTAAACGCAGCAAGTATTAAAATCTTATCACCGTCTTTACATTGCTGGATAGCTTTGATCACATCGGGCACATCATCTTTTTTTACTTCGCGTCCACTAACCGGGGAAATTGTTTTGCCGGCCCTGGCGAATAAAAGCCTGAGATAATCGTATATCTCTGTCATACTGCCCACTGTGCTCCTTGGCGTGCGTGTAATTACTTTTTGTTCTATCGCTATTGCAGGGCAAAGCCCTTTGATGTAGTCCACGTCCGGCTTATTCATCCGTTGCATAAACTGCCTCGCATAAGCACTCAGGCTTTCTGCATACCGTCTTTGTCCTTCGGCAAATAAAGTATCTATGGTTAAAGAGGATTTACCCGAGCCTGATACACCAGTGACCACTACAAGTTTATTGCGTGGTATGGTAACTGTTACATTTTTTAGGTTGTGAACTCTTGCACCCCTGATGAGTATATCGTTATTACCGACCGGTGTTTCTTTTATTTTTTTTGATGCCGCCTTTAGCCTTGTTGCGTTCTCCATTCTGTTAAAATTACAGCTTGTGAGCCTGTTTAAATGATATGTGAAAATATTCACAAAACGAATATCGTACAATTACGAGACGTAGTTTTACGATAACTTAGTACTAGTACTCTATTTTTAAAATTCATATTAAAAATATTTGGTTGTTACTTTTTTCTTTCTACTTTCACAGTCCAATATCCAATAAACGAAAAACCGCCAGATGCCTATCACAGATACTTCTACGCAATTTTTCTCTTATTGGTTACCTTAACAAAATTAAGTCCTAAACCATCAAAACTGTAGAAGTTATGAAATGCCTTAACAACCAAACTGATCAACAGCTCGTGCACCTTTACATGAACGGCGATGCTGATGCCCTTGCAACTTTAGTCGTTCGTTACAAGGACAAAATTTACACTTCCATTTATTTATTAGTAAAAGACAAGTACCTGGCAGAAGACATTTTCCAGGATGTATTCATCCGTATCATCGATACACTTAAAGGTGGCCGCTATACTGACGAAGGAAAATTTTTACCCTGGGCAATGCGCATCGCACACAACCTTTGCGTAGATCATTTTAGAAAGGTAAAACGCAGCCCTGCCATTAAGACCAGCGACGATCGCGACATTTTTGAAGTTTTAAATTTTTCTGAGCCCGGTGCCGATCAGCGTATGATGGCAGAACAAAGCCATGACAAGATCAGGAGAATGATCGACCTGTTACCGGAAGACCAGAGAGAAGTGATCATTATGCGTCATTATGCTGACCTGAGCTTCAAAGAAATTTCTGCACTTACCAAATGCAGCATCAATACTGCCCTGGGCAGAATGCGTTATGGTTTGATCAACCTGCGTAAAATGATGACAGAAAAACAAATTGCTCTTTAAGATATTTTTGTACCCCCCGAAGAAAGCCTCATCCATTTGATGAGGTTTTTTTGTGCACCTATTTTTTGTAGAATGCATCTGCACCACACAATAACCATTGTTCGTATTCTTTATAATTAGGCACATATCCTACGGGGTGTGTCAATAATTCTTCATTGGTATTCAGAATTGCATACCAGGGTTGCGCGTTATTCCTGAAATTCTCTGTTTCAAAAGTTGCCCATTTATCTCCAACTGTTACGATGTCTTTTTTCTGGCCGTCTTTGGTGGTATAAGTGAACTGTTCCGCCACAGGTAATTCTTTCTTATCGTCTACGTAAAGTGACACTATAATGAACTTGTCCTTTAATAAATTATACACCGAGGGCTGTGTCCACACATTTTCTTCCATACGCCGGCAGTTTACACAAGCATAACCGGTAAAATCAATCAGCAACGGCTTATTTTGTTCCCTGGCCATTCGCAGGCCTTCTTCATAATCCTTCGTGCAGTTCAAGGCGAGGATGCAATCAGAATCCTGCTTATAAATGCTATAATACAAAGGTGGTGGAAAACCGCTGATCAGGGAAAGATTTGCCCATTTAGTATTTGTGACACCGGGCACCAGGTAAAGGGTGAACAGCCCCGCAATGATACCGAGTATCAACCTGACCATTGGCAGTTTTTTCAACTTTGAGTCATGTTTAAACCTGATGAGGCCGAACAGGTATAATGTAAGGCCGGCACCGGTGATGACC
>JAKFCK010000266.1:0-1999 GCA_036676685.1 Chitinophagaceae bacterium
CGGGTTTGCATGCTTTTGGCCAGCCGGTTAGTAAAGGAAGGCTTCATCTGTATTTTATGCTGCCATATAAGTAATTCACTATAAGCAAGCTGTTCGTATTGAGTCATATGAGGTTTAACAATTTAAAAGGATCTTTCCGGCATCCGGATTTAAGATGGCGTACAAATGTTCATCAAATACTTTTCCGTTTTTAAAAACCGTCCGCTTGTGGACAGCTTCTTTTTCAAAACCTGCCTTTTCTAAAACGCGCATGGAAGCGGCATTGTACTCAAAAACCCGGGCATATATCCTGATAATTTTAAAATTCGTAAAGGCATAATCTACAATCCCCTGTACAGCCTCCGTAATCACACCCCTGTTCCAGTATGATTCACCCAGCCAGTAACCCAGTTCCGCGTTCAGGCGGTACACATCCGACTGTTTAGTGATACCTATTCCTCCCACCACCATATCGTCAACAACAATAGCCAATTGGGTAGGATTCGGATCGTATTTATGCAGCGAGACCCAGTTAACCGCATCCACTATTGAAAACGGATACGGGAAAGAATCCAGCAGGTTATTCCAAATAGCCAAATTATCCGCATGGATCTGTAATGAAAGTTCATCACCTTTCCTGAACCTGCGCAAAGTACATTTTGACAGTGTTATCATCTTTAAAAATAAGCTTTTGACGGCACCTGTCCATCAATAAAATTACCTGTCTGGTTCAGCCTGAGATGCTTAAGCTCCGGAATCTTGTTAACTTGCAGCTCAATATTAAAATATGCGCAAATTTTACTTCTCTGTTTTCCTCTGCTTCCTGGGCACTTTTGCCATCGCACAGGTTCCTTTATCCTACTACCTGCCCCAGCAGGTAACATACGATGAAAAAGTTCCGAGTCCCGAAAAGTTTTTAGGTTTCCAGGTAGGCGAGCAGCACGTCAGCCATGACCAGATTGTAGCCTACATGAAAGAACTTGACCGTACTTCTGACCGGGTTACTTTGCAGGAATATGCCCGAACCTATGAAAACAGGCCATGTCTATTACTTACTGTAAGCTCCGTAGAGAATCAAAAAAACATTGAAACCATCCGTAAAGAACATATAAAGTTAAGCGACCCGGCACAATCGGCTTCTGCCAGTGTCGAAAATATGCCTGCCGTAGTCTGGATGGGATACAGTGTGCATGGAAACGAACCCAGCGGGGCCAATGCCAATATGATGGTTTCTTATTTTTTAGCCGCCGCTCAGGGTACCGAAGTAGACCATATGCTCAAAAACACGGTCATCCTTATAGACCCGGCAATAAATCCCGACGGAATACAGCGATTTTCTACCTGGGCCAATGCCAACAGGAGCCATACCCTGGTAAGCGATAATAACTCAAGGGAATTTGCTGAGCCCTGGCCAAACGGGCGTACTAACCATTACTGGTTTGACATGAACCGCGACTGGCTGCCCCTGCAGCATAACGAATCAAAGGGCCGGCTGCAAAAGTTCCACGAATGGAAACCGCTTATTTTAACCGACCATCATGAGCAGGGCACAAATGCAACTTTCTTCTTTCAGCCCGGCATCCCATCGAGAACCCACCCTTTAACCCCGCAAATAAACCAGGACCTCACCGGTAAAATGGGAAAATATCATGCGGAAGCTTTAGATAAGATAGGATCACTGTATTTCACCAAAGAAGCCTATGATGACTTTTATTATGGAAAAGGTTCAACCTACCCTGACATAAACGGGGCCATCGGCATCCTCTTTGAGCAGGCCAGCTCCCGAGGTCATGCACAGGAAAGCGCAAATGGTGTGCTTACTTTTCCGTTCACTATCCGCAACCAGGTGGTTACTTCTTTCTCAACATTAAAAGCCGCGCAGGAAATGAGGGTTGAGTTATTGAGCAACCAGCGCAACTTCTATAAGAATGCCTTATCCATAGCAAAAGACGATAAGGTAAAGGGATATGTTTTTGGGAACGCAGACAATAAAGCAACCTCCTGGCACCTGCTCGACATT
>JAKFCK010000267.1:0-2639 GCA_036676685.1 Chitinophagaceae bacterium
GGTACAGGGAGCAATCCGTATTGCGCAGCCTTTTCCCAATAGGCATCACCCGGACTTTAAAAAAGTGGTGGTGCTGAATAATATCTTCGGGGGTTTTTTTGGCAGCCGGCTGATGAGCAACATCAGGGAAGAAAAAGGCTATACGTATGGCATATATAGTTACCTGCAGAACCATATCCAGCAATCGGCCTGGGTGATCAGTACAGAAGCAGGCAAGGATGTATGTGAAGCTACCATTGATGAAGTGTATAAAGAAATGAAGCTGCTCCGGGAAGAACCTGTAGACGAAGAAGAAATATTGTTGGTGCAGAATTACATGATGGGCGGCATCCTTGGGGATCTTGACGGGCCTTTTCATATCATGGCCAAGTGGAAAAATATAATCCTGAATAACCTGGATGAAAATTATTTTTATGATTCATTAAAGGCGATCCAGGATATCAAAGCGGAGGAACTGATGGAGCTTTCCAATAAATACCTGCACCCGGAACGGTTTTATGAGCTGGTGGTGTACTAACCGCGTAGCTTTTATACCATGCAGGCAGCATGTAAACTGTTTCTTTAATACCAGATAATGACATACCCGTTTCCACCGGTACCTCCGTTTGTTGAGGTATTGCAGCTGGCGCCGCCACCACCACCTGGCAAGGTGCCTGAGGAGGGTAATGCTGATCTGCCCCCGGTAACAAAATTGCCCCCAATGCCACCTGTTCGGGTGGAGTTAGCGGCATCCCCGCCCATTCCCCCCAGCACAATTTCTGAAAATACACCTGCTGTTTTTTCCACATAGTTATAGGTATTGGGATAACCCGGCTGGCCGCGGACACCTGTTAAATTATAATAACCCGGGTTGATCGTATAACCGCCGCCATAACCAACGTTTGTTACAGAACCGCTGGAATATGCTCCACCGCCACCCGTTGCATATACGGAGTACACAGTATTGAAACTATCAAGTACCTGTACTGTGGTGCTGCCGCCAAATCCGGCATTTCCCGTGGTAGTTCCGGCACCGCCTGTGCCAAATTCCACAATGGTAACGGTATTGCCTGTACGCACACTAAAATGGGCAGCTGCAAAACCTCCACCCCCTCCGCCGCCATAGGTATTACCGCCTCCTCCTGCACCCCAGGCATGAATCAAAATTTTAGTGGTGCCGGCAGGAACAACCCATTGACCCGGCATCACCAGTGTAGCAAAATTTTTATATTGACAGGCATCGGGCGATATGAGATTATTCCAACCCGTGCTTCCATTGGCATCAGTGGTTAATACCTGGCCGGCTTGTCCGGCCACGCCATTCACCCGGAGGCTCCCGGTCATATTGATATTGCCGTTTACCTGCAATTTTTCCGTAGGATTGCTCGTACCTATGCCTACATTTTGAGCAGAGCCGGTATAGTTAAGCAGGAGTATACAGGTAACGAGGGAAGTAAGTTTTTTCATTTAATGTTGAGTTTGGAATGAAGTTATCAGTTTGTGTGTCGGGTTACCTCCTTTTTTCACGAATGGTAGTTTTGATTTTGTTATCGGTATGTTTATCGCAGTGCTGCCGCAAAATTTAATAATATTACATCATAATTATACTAACTTTCAAAAAAACATTCACTATGGGATTCATTATCAGAATTTTAATTTCCGCTGTTGTTGCTTATGGATTATCCAAGCTGCTTGATGGCGTACATATACCCGACCTGAAAGATGCGCTCATCTTTGCCCTTGTATTAGCCTTGCTGAATGCTTTTGTAAAACCCTTATTGGTATTATTTACATTGCCCGTTACTATCGTTACACTTGGCCTGTTTTTATTTGTTATTAACGCCCTCATTATTCTGCTGGCGGATAAGCTGATGGATGGCGTTAAGATAGACGGCTTTTGGTGGGCGCTATTATTCAGCCTGCTCCTATCCGTAATTTCTTCATTTGGGTATTCCTTGGTGGATAAGGATCGCAAATGAACGGATGAAAAATACCAGGATAAAGTTTTGTGGCCTGCCCGGGCAACCTGGCAATAGCAGATAAAAGAATGTGTATATTTTGTCATATACAGCTTTAGGCGCAGTAAGGGCAATAATCCCTTATTAAGTGATAAAAGCTTTATCGGATACCTTATGTATAGGTTAACCCGGCAGGGCTATCCGGTTTTTTCTTTTAGCTCCCGATACTATTACTAACCTTTGTTTTTCCCCTTAAAAAATAGAACTTGCGCACATGTTATTTTCCCGGAAAGATTTGTCACCCGATCAGCTAAAGGATCTTTATAAAGCTTTGCTGATGCCCCGCCTGGTAGAAGAAAAAATGCTCGTGCTCCTGCGGCAGGGACGGATCAGTAAGTGGTTTAGTGGAATTGGGCAGGAGGCCATTTCGGTGGGGGTTACGGCAGCCCTGCTTCCCGATGAATGGATCATGCCGCTGCACAGGAACCTGGGTGTTTTCACCGGCAGGAATATGCCGCTCCACAAATTGTTCATGCAATGGCAGGGCTCGCAGGATGGATACAGCAAAGGCAGAGAAAGAAGTTTTCATTTCGGCAGCCGTGAACATTATATATGTGGAATGATCTCTCATCTCGGCCCGCAGTTGGCCATAGCTGACGGTGTATCCCTGGCCTATAAATTAAAGAAAGAAGCGAAGGCGTC
>JAKFCK010000268.1:0-2595 GCA_036676685.1 Chitinophagaceae bacterium
CTGTTGGTATACCAGCAAAATGATGCCTTGTTGCAAGGGGTTGATTTTTCCTCCCGGATGACGATAATACAGCCACTGAGTTGGGAAGTAAAATATTCCCTTTTGCGTGCAAAAAATAAAGATAAAAACGACTGGCTGATCAGGATGCCGGCAGACCGTTTACAAAATGAATTCACCTGGAATTTTAAAGAAGGTAAAAAATTCACGGCTACATATATGTCACTGGAAGGTATCTATGTGCAAAAACAAACCCGGGTACCGGGGGAACAGGATGGAAAGCAGGATTACAAAGCGCCTCCCGGCGCGTATGCCCTGCTGAATGCCGATTTCGGCACAACTTTGATGTTCCAGAAAATACCGGTTTCTTTTAGTATCGGCATAAGAAATTTATTCAACACAACATACAGGGATTACCTTAACAGCCTCCGGTACTTCACCGATGAAACTGGCAGGAATATCCAGTTAAGAATTAAAGTTCCTTTTAAAAATATTGGCGATTAAAAATATCATGATGAAAAAATATTTCAATTATACATTACTCACTTTTGCCATGGCGCTGCTGATCAGTAGCTGCAAAAAATTTGAAGCCGGCGAGGATAATGAAGAAGAAGTAATCACGACCATGAACCTTTATTTTACACCTGTTGGCGGCGGGGCGGACGTAGTTTACAGTTTTGATGATGCGGATGGCCCGGGGGGCAACGCTCCTGTGCAATCTGAGATCGCGCTCAGCCCAAATACCGCTTACAATGTGAAGCTGGAGTTGCTGAATAAAACGGTATCACCTGCAGACAGCATCACCAACGAAGTGCTGGAAGAAGACCTGGCCCACCGGTTTTATTATATCCCTTCGCCCGGCACACCTGTCTCGATCCTAACGCAGGACACCGATGCAAACGGTGCTCCCCTGGGCATTAGCAGCCTTTGGACAACGGCTGCACCCGCAACGGGAACTGTGACCATTACCTTACGCCATTACCCCGGAACACCTCCTGATAAACAAACGGAAGACCTTGTGACAAGTCCCAAGTCTTCTACTGATATCAGCATTACTTTCAGTATTAAAATTCAATAAAAGAACCGGGGTTAATAGGGTATACGGCTGTGGTTTACCCGGCATCGCCCATTTCCTGGTCATGCTCCGCAACCACTTTGCTGATCACTGCAACATCACTGAAAATAAAATTGAACTGGTCCGCCACGGATTTGGTTTCCACCAATTCTTTTTTTGTTGCTGTTTCCAACTGGCCGGCTGCGATCTCGGTTTTTCTTTTTTCTACTAATGCTGCAATTTTTTCGTTCAGCGACTTCAGGCTATTCAGGTCCGGGTCAACAATTTTTCCGGGTTGATGCTGCAGGATGCTAATAGAATTTTTGAAGTACAGTTTAGTGTTATGAATGAGGCCGATGAAATCTGCCGGTGAAAAAGCCCACCGGGAACCTTGCAGCAGGTAAGACAGTGTAGCCAAATGAGAAACAAGGGTATGATTTAACACAACAAACCGGTGTACGTTTTTCGCTCCCCCGCGATGCCTTTTTGGCTCAGATAACATCCTTGTAAAGGCATCGGAAAGATTCGCAAGAATGATGAGTGCCGTGCGCCTGGCTTTTTTAATTTCATCCGGATCTTCGGCGGGTGTTTTCATAAATTGCCTGCACAGCGCTGCATAATATCTTTCGTTCGCTTCAAGCATTTCTATCATATAGAGGCGGATACTATTTTTCTCCCATGCGGGCACCAGGAAAAGGCTGGCAAAAAAAGCTATAGCAGAGCCAATACCGGTATCAATGATCCTGTCTTTCATCAGCTCGTTAATATTCCCGGGAAACAAAAGCTGGAAGAAGATCATCAGGTAAGGCGTCATCAACAAAACGCTCAGGAAATAATTGGTACGAATGAACATGTAGCTGCCTGCCATAAAAAATATCATTACCGCCAGCAACACACTCTCATTTTTTATAAAAAAAAGCAGGAGCATTCCAATAACGACGCCAATTAGGGTACCGATCAACCTGTCCGAATTCCTGGTTTTGGATAAAGAATAGGCAGGCTTAAGGATAACCACGATGGTGAGCAATATCCAGTAGCCACGATCCACTTTAAAGAATACCGCAACCAGGTAACCTGCAAGCAACGCCAGGGCGACTCTTAAAGCATGCCGGAAAGTGTTCGATTTGAAATTCAGGTTATTTACAAACAAGGATGGCCGCAGGTCCCCTGAGGGGGGTACGTGGCTTTCTTTTGCCGATTCAATATTTATCTTTTTAGACTGCACATCATAGCTGGTGTGGGCATGTAGCAAGCTGATCCTGGCGGAAAGATCTTCCAGGTTTTTCATGATACGGCCGAGGCCCACAAAATTCTCCACATTACCTTCATTCATATAAAACAGCCGGAGTTCCTCGAACCTTTTCCTGGCCTGCTCCACCTGGTCCTTTACTTCGTTGCCGGGCACAGAAGGCAGGCCTGTCCGGATGCCTAAACTCACTTCGTCCAATTCCTTTGCCAGCAGACCGATGCTTCCACGGAACGTTTCAAGTATCCCGGTCTTATCAAACGCAGCGTGCATGTCAGCATAATGCTGGTAGGTCGTC
>JAKFCK010000269.1:0-10201 GCA_036676685.1 Chitinophagaceae bacterium
GACCGTAAAAAATATTTAAAGAAAAGAGCATTTGAAATAGTTGCGGATCAAACGGGAAAAATATTTGATCCGAATGTTTTTACAATCGTTTGGGCACGTCGGTTCGCAGGTTACAAAAGAGCTGACCTGATAACACGTGATGAGGAACGTTTTGAAAAATTATTAAGCAATAGTCGCTACCCGGTGCAAATTATCTGGGCCGGTAAACCGTACCCCGTGGATTACCCGGCTATCAGTGAATTTAACAGCCTTGTGCATATCAGCAAAAAATATAAAAATGTTGCTGTATTGATTGGGTATGAATTGACATTATCCAAAAGATTAAAACAAGCTGCTGATTGCTGGTTGAATAATCCACGTGTTCCACGCGAAGCTAGTGGAACAAGTGGTATGACAGCTACTATGAATGGCGCAGTTAATTTTTCAACAGATGATGGATGGATACCGGAATTTATTAACCACGGTCATAATGGATTTGTAGTCCCTAAGGCAGATTACCATAATATGTCGGTTCATGAACAGGATGATTATGATCTTAACCAGTTATACGACATTTTACAAAAGGAAATTTTGCCATTGTATTATGATGATTACAGCACCTGGAGACATGTAAGTAAAAATGGTATGAGGGATGTTCGTTTCCAATTTGAAAGTCAGCGCATGGCAACAGAATATTATGAATTACTTTATAAGCAAATGGCTGAAGTGACTGTTTAAAAAGTAAAATTTAAAAGTCAAAAGTCAAAAAACTTAAATTTGAAAATCCCTTTACGTTAGATCGTAAAGGGATTTTTCATTTCAATTGACGATAGTGATTGCAAATTGCCAAATTGTCAATTTGCTTCATTGTCAAATTGCTTTATCATTTCTTCCGCCGTTTTACTTCCCGGGAAAAAAGAAATCAATTTGCGGATCACATTTTCAACCAAAGCATCAGGACAAGATGCACCACTGGTCAACAGCACTTTTGCTATTTTGTTTTTAGGTAAAAAATCGGTTGTTAATAATTCCTGTTTGGTGTGAAAATTATAATGCATGATATCTTTGTCAGAAATTATTTTTTCTTCACTGCTGATAAAGTAAGTAGGTAATTTTTCTTCACAAAGTTCAACCAGGTGAGATGTGTTGGAAGAATTATATCCACCCACTACAATCGCAAAATCCGCATCAGTTGAAAGCATTCCCATAACGGCCGTTTGATTATCATTGGTGGCATAGCATAATGTATCCCTGGTATCTGCAAACCGGTCTTCTACATTATCCTTGTCAAGTCCATAATGATCAATCATAACTTGTTTCAAATAATCCGAAATGGACTGGGTGTCACTGGCCAGCATCGTTGTTTGATTAACAACACCAATTCGTTGAAGATCTTTTTCAATATTGAAACATGGTGAAAACTGGTTTTGAAATTCAATGTAAAATTGAGCTGCCGGTTTTTCTCCTGTAATATATTTAGCCAGTTCTATGGACTGTTCCATATCTTTTACTACCACAGAAGGCGCATTGGTGGAAGCGTGTGAAAATGTAGCTCGTGTTTCTTCATGTTTGGGTTTACCATGAATAATGATTGTATATTTTTTTTGTGCGATGGCTTCAGACCGGTTCCATACTTTTTCCACAAAGGGACAGGTTGTATTATATTTTTCTGTTGAAATTCCGGTGTCATTCAATTGTTTTTCAATTTCAAGCGTTGTTCCAAATGCCGGTATCAATACTATATCATCCGCATTCAATGCTGAAAATGGAATGATCTGCTTGCCTGATGTATCCTGTAAAAAGCGAACCCCACTATCCTGGAGATCTTTATTTACATGCGGATTATGGATCATTTCACTTAATAAAAATATTCGTTTCCCGGGGTTTTCATCAATGGTTCTGAAAGCAATTTCAATTGCATTTTCCACACCATAACAAAAACCAAAATGGCGGGCCAGGTATATTTGAACAGGACCAAAATCCAGCAGGGTAGCGGAAAAATCCTTCTTCATCCGATCGGCATTCTTCCGGTTTTTTTTGATTGCGGAAATCAGTGGACTGCGATAAATAATTGGAACATCAAAACTTTTCATGTGCTTTTACCTTGCTAAAAAATGAGTTTGCAAGTTACTCAATAAAAATGGTTGATTATTAACGGTAGTATTGATTATAATCACACTAACATAATTTTCACCAAATGATGGCAAGTGATTATTTTCACCAAAACGAGTAAAATGATTCGAAATTTTCTATGTATGAGTGCATTTTGCCTGATGGCAGGATGCGTAAACAATGAATCCACCTCTTCAAACCAAAATCTTAATCAACCTGAAATGAATGAAACTAACCAACCACCGGAATGGATTTATCAAACGAATATTTATGAAGTGAATGTGCGGCAATATACAAAAGAAGGAACCTTTAATGCTTTTGAAAAGGAATTGCCAAGGTTAAAGGATATGGGTGTGAAAACGCTTTGGTTTATGCCCATTACACCCATTGCTCAAATGAATAAAAAAGGAACACTGGGTAGTTATTATGCAGCCGCTGATTATACATCAATCAATCCTGAATTCGGCACTATGGATGATTTTAAAAGATTGGTAAAATCAGCCCATGACCAGGGTTTTAAAGTGATCATTGACTGGGTGGCCAATCATACAGGGTGGGACCATGTTTGGACAAAATCAAACCCGGAGTATTTTGAAAAAGATTCGGCAACAGGAACATTTAAAATTGCATCCGGCATGGAAGATATCATTGAACTGGATTTTGATAACCCGGAATTGGTAAAAGCAATGATCGATGCGATGAAGTTCTGGGTAACAGAAGCGGATATTGATGGTTTCCGTTGCGACCTGGCTTTTTGGGTAGAACTGGATTTTTGGAAAAAAGCACGGCCTGAAGTTGATAAAGTAAAACCGCTTTTTTGGTTTGCTGAAAATGATACCTGGGAGCATCCTGAATATATGGAAGTTTTCGATGCCAGTTATACCTGGAAATGGATGCATATGGCAAAGGATTATTACCAGCAAAATTGGCCGGTAGATAGCCTGGCGAAATTGCTAAATTTTTATAATGATGCACCCGGCATTAAAAGTTGGTTCACAACTAACCATGATGAAAATTCATGGAATGGAACGGAGTATGAAAAATATGGTGATATGGCACTGCCCCTGGCTGTACTCAGTTGTACCTGGAATGGCATTCCGCTTATTTACAGTGGCCAGGAATTACCCAATAAAAAACGGTTGAAATTTTTTGTGAAGGACACTATTCCCTGGACAGGCAAGTATGAAATGGCACCATTTTACAAAACATTATTAACCCTCAGAAAAACAAATCCCGCCCTTGCCTGTGATGCTTCCTATAAAAGGTTGCCTTCGAGCAACGACGAAGCAGTGTTTGCGTACATGAGGGAAAAACAAGGGCGAAAAGCTGTAATGATTTTTAATATGAGTAAGAAAAGCCAGAAATTCACCATAAAAGATTCCACAATAAACGGGGAGCCGCTAAATCTTTTTATGGGTGTGGATGAAAAGATAGGAAACCCCCATGAGTTCAGTATAGAACCCTGGGGGTATATCGTTTACGATTACAGATAGCCGGAAAACAGTATAAATTATAGTCGCTTTTCAGGCGGCGAAAAATGCATAGTACAATAAAAAGTGCTATGCATTTTTTGTTGGATGAGAAATTATTGTATTTTTATCAAAGTGTAATTTTTACACATCATCACTTTAATCACTGATTGCTATGTCTCATGCTGAAGTTCTGCCTCCCCTGGAAACCTATATAAAACCCCGCATGACTTTTAAACAGATCCTCAATATGAGTTTCGGTTTTTTCGGTATCCAGTTTGGGTTTGCCTTACAAAATGCCAATGTTTCCCGTATTTTTCAGACCCTGGGTGCAGAGATTGACAAGATCGGTTTTCTGTGGATTGCCGCTCCTGTCACAGGGTTGCTTGTGCAACCTATTATCGGGTACCTGAGTGATCGTACCTGGCATCCGAAATGGGGCAGGAGGCGCCCTTTCTTCTTCATTGGGGCAATCCTGTCTGCTATAGCGCTGTTCCTTATGCCGCAAAGCAGCGTGCTCTGGATGGCTGCGACTTTGCTGTGGGTGCTGGACGCTTCTATCAATATTTCCATGGAACCCTTTAGGGCTTTTGTAGGGGATAAACTTCCGTCTTCGCAACGAACTACCGGGTTTGCTACGCAAACCTTTTTTATCGGGTTGGGTGCGGTTATCGCTTCTTTACTGCCCTATATGTTTACCAACTGGTTTGGCATCAGCAACACAGCGCCGGCCGGCATCATCAGTGATTCCGTAAAATATTCATTTTATATCGGGGCGGTAGTTTTTCTATTTTCCGTGTTGTGGACGGTATTCACCACGACAGAATTTCCGCCGGAAGATATGGACAGTTTCGCAAAAGAGAAGCTCAGAACACAAGGCCTGGTGAACGGGCTGAAAGAGATCACTTTTGGCATATTTAAAATGCCCGCCACCATGCTCCAATTAGCGATTGTACAGTTTTTTACCTGGCTAGCCTTTTTTGCCATGTGGATCTATACCACGTCGGGCATTGCACAAAATACCTTTGGTTCTACCGACACCACTTCCAAGGTATACCAGGATGCAGGTGATTGGGTAGGGGTGATGTTCATGGTATACAATGGCGTTTCTGCTGTAACGGCGTTCCTGCTGCCGATGCTGGCAAAAAAGATCAGTCGCCGGTATACCCACCTCATATGTCTCGTGATTGGTGGCATCGGGTTAATCTCGATGTTGTTTATTGATAATAAATTTATACTGCTTCTACCGATGGTAGGCGTCGGCCTTGCCTGGTCCAGTACCCTAACTATTCCCTATGCCATTCTTGCGGGAGCACTGCCCGCCCACCGTATGGGTTTTTACATGGGCGTATTTAATTTCTTTATTGTGATACCACAGATCGTTGCTGCAGCGATCCTGGGTTTTTTCCTGAAAAGTTTTTTCAATGATGAAGCCATTTATGCATTGGTGATCGGGGGCGTGAGCATGATCATTGCCGGCTTGTTGAACTTTATCGTAAATGATAAAGATGATGTAGTATTAAAACATGTTTAATTCTGATAAAATGAGAAACTTCCTGCTCCTGGGCTTTTATATTATAGCCAATATCCCTGCGGCG
The DNA here is from genome assembly GCA_036676685.1 of Chitinophagaceae bacterium. Classification (GTDB taxonomy): domain Bacteria; phylum Bacteroidota; class Bacteroidia; order Chitinophagales; family Chitinophagaceae; genus Ferruginibacter. The sequence goes on from JAKFCK010000269.1 coordinate 5,159, forward strand.
GCACAAACAACAGCAATCAATACTTATCCCACACATTGGTGGGTAGGTATGAAAAATCCTGCGGTGCAGGTAATGCTCCATGGCCAAAATATTGGCAACGGAAATTATACTGTGAGTTATCCCGGCGTAACATTAAAAAAAGTGCATAAGGCGGAGAACCCGAATTATGTTTTCCTGGATATTTTAATTGCCTCTTCTGCAAAACCAGGAGTTGTTAAAATAAAAAGAAGCGGATCCCGCGATGTTGCCTTTGAACTCAGAGCCCGTCGTGCCGGTAAAAGCAGCAGTTTCGCACAAGGGGTAACTTCAAAAGATCTAATGTACCTAATCATGCCAGACAGGTTTAGCAATGGGGATGAAAGTAATGACCGCGTGCCATGGATGAAGGACCAGACCCTGAGAAGGGACACTGTGTTTAATCGTCATGGAGGAGACCTGAAAGGGATACAAAATCACCTTGATTATTTCACCAGTCTTGGGGTGACTACCCTCTGGCTGAACCCGGTGATCGAAAACGATATGCCCAACCGCACAGAACATGGTTACGCGTTCACAAATCACTACAAGGTGGACCGCCGGCTGGGCGGAGATAAAGCTTACCATGAACTCGTCAATGCAGCACATCAAAAAGGAATTAAGATCATTCAGGATGCAGTTTACAATCATGTGGGTGTTCATCATGTTACGGTAGTGGACCCGCCGATGAAAGACTGGCTGCACCAATGGCCGGCTTACACCAACACCAGTTATAAAGATCAGGCCTTGTTTGATCCGTATGCCAGTAAGAAGGATTTTAAAATAATGGCTGACGGGTGGTTCACGAAGGAAATGCCCGATTTGAATCAAAACAATCCCTTTGTAGCGAATTTTCTGATCCAACATGCGATATGGACCGTCGAGGAATTTGGAATTGACGGTTGGAGGATCGATACTTATGCGTACAATGATCTCGCGTTTATGAACCGCTGTAATAAGGCACTCGAAGATGAATACCCGAAACTTACGATGTTTGGGGAAACATGGGTGCACGGTGTACCCAACCAGAGTTATTTTGTACAAAATAATTATCACACCGGCTTCAAAAGTAACCTGCAGGCAGCTACAGATTTCCAAACTCTGTGGGGTATCACCGATGCGATGACAAAGGAATTTGGCTGGAACGATGGTGTGAATAAATTGTATACCACACTGGCCCAGGATTTTTTGTATAGAGATCCGATGCGTAACGTGATCTTCCTGGACAATCATGATATCGCACGTTTTTATTCCGTAATAGGCGAGGATATCGAAAAATACAAATCATCTATTAACTGGCTACTCACCTGCCGTGGTATACCTCAACTGTATTATGGAGATGAACTCGGACTTACGGGTATTACTTCGCCGAACGATGGTTATGTGCGGCAGGATTTCCCGGGAGGATGGGCGCGTGATACCAGTAACAAGTTTAGCCATGAGGGTCGAGATGTAAAAGAAAAAACTATCTGGAACCATATTTCCACTTTAGCTAAATTCCGCAAAACATCCTCTGCAATAACAACAGGTAAAATGATGCAGTTTGTTCCGGAAGATGGGTTATATGTTTACTTTCGTTACGACAATAAACAAACCGTTATGGTAGTGATGAATACCGGCAAGGCAAAGAAAAATGTCGGCATGGCAAGATTTGAAGAAAGAACCAACGGGTTTACTAAAATGAAAAATATCCACACCGGTAAAATCACCAACCTTGCTGATTTTGAACTGGAAAGCAAAGGGTCCGGTGTATATGAACTGGCCAGATAACGATAATTGAAAATAAACATATCAATAGCTGAATCTATCGCTGACTGTGCGTGTTCCTGGGATGAGTTCCTGCCAGACCACCACCACCTGAAAAGCAGGCATCTGCTGGCTTTTGAACAAGCCGCTGTAGAGAATATCGGCACAAGGTACCTACAGGTATTTCACAAAGATCAACTGATTGGTGTTTTGTATTTGCAACAATTCCGCTTTAAACATGAGCACCTCAATTTTACCCAGCCGGCAACCTTATTATCTGCTTCGCTAAAAGTTATTTTACCAAAACAATTGGACATACTGGTCTGTGGAAACCTGTTCAGAGTAGACTTCCCCGGTTTTTATTTTAGTCACCCCGTGCGGCCAACGCTGGTATTTGAAGCTATCAACCTGTTCCTGGAACAAACCCGGGAATATCGCCCCTGCGGTATCGTCCTGAAAGATTTTGAATCTGTACTTGTGGAGGATGACTACAAATCTTTCGGGTACAGCTTTTTTAGTGGTGATGTAACGATGGAATTAATGAGAAGACCGCACTGGGAAAGTTTTGAAGATTACCTGAAAGACCTGAACAAAAATTACCTGCAGCGGGCAAGAAAAATTATCAGGGCTTTTGAAGATGTGGAAACGCGTGAGTTCGGTGCCGGCGAGATCCTGGAGCAGGCGGCCTTTATTGAACAATTGTATTGGAATGTTGTAAGTAAGCAGTCTGTTAAACTCGGTACCGTAAACGCCGCTTATTTCTACCAGTTAAAGATGGACCTCGGAGAAAACTTTGAGTTTTACGCCCTTTACCTGCACAATAAAATGGTTGGCTTCTATACTTTCATTTTTTACGCCGATACTATGGAAACCCATTATATCGGGCTGGACTATTCGGCCAATCATAACACAAAGCTTTATTTTAATATCCTGTTTGAAAGTACCCGGAAAATGATCGAAAAAAAATACCATTCCCTGGAACTGGGCAGAACGGCAAGGGAAGCAAAAGTTAATCTTGGCGCTTTGCCAAAGCAGATATTCAATTATACAAAGCTGAAAAATCCAGTGGTGAGAATTGCTGTACAATATTTTTTAGACCGGTTCAACAGGTCGGCAAATCACCATGCCGTTGACAGAAATCCATTAAAATGAAGATCACAACAAAAAGGAGTATACAGGTCGTTTTAGTACTCGCAGTCCTGGTATGGGCGGTGCTTTGGTATTTGCGCAAAACAGTGCCACCAACAATGACTTTCAGCGATACGGAACTTTTTACTGTTGATGGACACCAAAAAATATCAGTACGTGACTTCACTGGTAAAGTGGTGATCGTTTCCTGTTTTCAGACCTGGTGCCGGGACTGTGCAAGGGAAACGCCTATTTTAAATCAATTGGCCGGAAATCTCCATTCCGAAAATTTCCGGGTGATCTATATAACAGATGAAGCCAATACCAAACTCGGATCTTTCCGCAGCCGGTTGGCTTCCGGTAATATACTTTTCACAACTTCCGGTAAAAGCCTGGCCGATCTTGGTATCCATGTTTACCCGACCAGCTTTTTGCTAAACAAAAAAGGAGAAGTTGTCCTTGCAAAACTGGAAGGACATGACTGGTTAAGGGAAGAAACGTTGATCAGGAAACTCCTGGCCGAATAGCGTATTTACAAGGCAGTTGATGCGTGGGTCTGCCAGCTTCCTATTGTAAAAAGTATGGCTGCATAGTATCTTTGTTTGTTCATGTTTTTGCCATTTCAACAAACTTCATTTTGATGGCACCTATCACGATAGAGGAACTAAGCCAGGTGGTGGCGCTACAGGATCTGCCGGATGAACACCTCCAATGGTTAATTGATCACGGCGAGTACCATGAATTCGAAGATGGCTCCGTGTTAACCAGGACTGGTGTACCCATTGATCACCTGTGGATGATCATGGAAGGGAAGGGCAATTTTTATCTTGACGTACACGGAAGGCTTGTACATTATTACACATTTACCAATAACAAAGAAACAGGCGGTGTTGGTGGGCTCTTACCTTATTCAAGAATGAAAGTGTCACCGGGTTTTACCGTAATGGTGGGAAAAGGAAAGATCCTGCTGTTACATAAGAAATATTTTGCCGAGCTCGAAAAACTAAATCCTGATTTAATAGAACGGCTCATTGGCTATATGACAGAACGGGCGAGGGTTTTTGCCACACTCCGGATGCAACAGGAAAAAGTGAGTGCTTTAGGAAAACTTTCAGCGGGGATCGCACATGAGCTCAATAATCCTGCCGCTGCCATTTCCAGTATCACCGGTGAATTAAACAACCGCCTGTTACAGAACTACGACCTCACCAAACAACTGCTGGAACGAAAAATAGCACCTAGTGAGATCGACAGCCTGCGGGACAAGGTGGTGGCTTATAACACCGAAGGGCTCGCGAAACCCCCATTGACAGCATTTCAGAAAATAGAAAGGGAAGACGAAATGCGGAGTTGGATGGAGAAAAACGGGTTCGAGGACTGCCGCAAACAAAGTGAGACCTTTACTGAAGCCGGATGGTCGGTGGAAGACCTTGGCAGTATTTGCAACAACGTAGGCGCGGAGGCGATTTGTGATGTGCTGCGTTGGGTGGAAAATCTCATCACATCTGGCTGGCTGCTGAGGGACCTGGGGGATGCGTCCTCGAGGATATCGGCCCTTGTGGGTGCCATCAAAAGCCATGTGCATTTGGATCGCACCCTGGATAAAGTTCCTACTAACATTCAAACGGGAATTGAAAATACCCTCACGTTGCTGGGTTACAAGTTGAGGGAAAAAAACATTGTTGTAAAAAAAATATTTGCAGCGGATTTGCCGGCTGTAGAAGCATACGTAGGAGAACTCAACCAGGTGTGGAGCAATATCATTGACAACGCCATTTTTGCCTTGCCTGAAAACGGGCAACTGGAAATAGAAACCAGTAACGCCGGGGGACAATTATTTGTTAGGATCGCGGACAATGGCCCCGGTATTGCGCCGGAAGCTCAGCCCCATATTTTTGAACCCTACTTCACCACAAAAACTGCTGGCGAGGGGTCGGGTATTGGCCTGGATATCGTGGACCGCATTGTTAAGAACCATAACGGTGCCATCAGTTTTAGCTCGGTGCCTGGCTGTACAGTTTTTACTATAAGCTTACCAGTACTGCAACCACGGGAAGGACGTTGATTTTTCACTAAAAAATCATTTGTATGAAACTTCCTTTTATCATAGTCATCGATGACGACATCCAGGTGTTGCGGGCATTGCAGCGCGAT
>JAKFCK010000270.1:0-1953 GCA_036676685.1 Chitinophagaceae bacterium
CACCAACCCGGTCTGTGGATTTTTGCCACTTGGGATCATACCAGCACGCTCAAAATCTGCGAGATAATTATTATTGAACTCCCACCTGTGGCGATGGCGTTCGCTGATTTCGGTTGCCCCATATATACTATGGGCAAGGCTTCCTTCCACGATATGACAAGGGTAAGCACCTAAACGCATGGTGCCACCTTTTTTCCTGATCTTCTTTTGTTCTTCCATCAGCGCAATTACCGGGTAAGCAGTTTGAGCATCCACTTCAGTGGAGTGTGCAGCTTCCCAGCCTAATACGTTCCTGGCATATTCGATCACTGCCATCTGCATACCCAGGCAGATCCCAAAAAACGGCATTTTGTTTTCCCGGGCATATTTTACCGCCAGGATTTTTCCTTCCACACCTCTTGAACCAAAGCCCGGGGCCACCAGTAAGCCATCCAATTCACTTAATTTTTCGCCAACATTCTCTTCGTTGATGAACTCACTGTGAATGTTAACGATCTGTACCTTACACTGGTTCATGGCGCCGGCATGTATAAATGACTCGAGAATTGATTTGTATGCATCCTGCAGCTCAATATATTTACCAATCAGGCCGATCTTTACCCGGCTCTTGGGATGATTCAATTTATCCAGGAAACCTCTCCACTTACTCAGCTCCGGTGCTGAATAACCATTGATCTGTAATTTTTTCAAAACGATCACGTCAAGGCCTTCCTGCAGCATTTTCAGCGGAACTTCATAGATCGTACCGGCATCCATCGCCTCAATAACAGCGTTTGGTTTTACGTTACAAAAAAGGGCGATCTTTCTTTTAATCTCTTCAGATAGCGGGTGCTCGGTACGGCATACGATAACATCCGGCCTTACGCCTTCCTGGCTTAGCATTCTTACACTGTGCTGGGTTGGTTTTGTCTTTAACTCCTGTGCTGCTTTCAGGTATGGTATCAGCGTCAGGTGAACGACCAGGCAATCTTCTTCCGGCATTTCCCACTGCAACTGGCGCACAGCTTCTACGAAGGGTAGACTCTCAATATCACCTACGGTGCCGCCAAGTTCAGTTATAATGATGTCAAATTTGCCGCTTTCGCCCAGCAACATCATTCTTCGTTTGATCTCGTCGGTGATATGTGGCACTACCTGAACTGTTTTGCCAAGGTATTCCCCGTCTCTTTCTTTATTGATTACCGTCTGGTATATCCGCCCGGTGGTAACATTATTGGCCTGGGAAGTAGGGGAATTCAGGAATCTTTCATAATGCCCAAGATCGAGGTCGGTTTCGGCACCGTCATCAGTGACGAAACATTCTCCATGTTCATAGGGATTCAGCGTACCCGGATCGACGTTGATATAGGGATCAAATTTTTGTATGGTAACCTTAAGGCCCCTGCTTTGCAGCAATTTAGCCAGGGATGCGGCAATAATACCTTTACCCAGGGAAGATGTAACACCACCGGTGACGAAAATGAATTTGGACATTATGATTAAATTATCAGTTTAAAAAACGAAATATTGGAAAATAACATGCCTGAAAGAATACCCGGTCATAACAAAAAAACATAGCCTGCGCTAACAAAGCATTCTTACAGCAAAATCTTTAATCAACAATTAATAAGAAAATAATATTTGACCGGAGGAAATAGATCAAAAACATCCTAGAGGTCATGCAAAGATAAGGCGAAAATTTCGGTAGAGAAAATAACGGGAAATATTTTACAAAAAAAGAAAGACCTGCGGTCTGTAGCACATGAAAAATTAGGTTTTCATGAATATTCACCCAAAATCTTGGTAAATTTTACCCAATTCCCGGGCTGTATGTTATGATTAGGAAATTTTCCTTAATAATACCCCGCTGCTGGCCCAATATAAGAAAGAACCTTTCCCGTGTTTTGTACCGTCACCACACCAGGACTAATCCTATTATCACCATTTGCCAAAAAATAGAAACGACTGCAGTTT
>JAKFCK010000271.1:0-6154 GCA_036676685.1 Chitinophagaceae bacterium
GACGTGAACCAGCCGAGATTAAAAGAGCGATTAGACCAGACCGTTATGAGTTGTGTAAACAGCGTTGGGGTAAATGTGAATACAGCCAGCAAACATTTATTGAGTTATGTGAGCGGCATTGGTAGTACGCTTGCCGAAAATATTATCACTTACCGGAGGCTGGAAGGCACGTTTACCAGCCGCAAACAACTATTAAAAGTGCCAAGGCTCGGCGGCAAAGCCTATGAACAATGTGCAGGATTTTTACGCATACCGGGTGCAGCCGATGTATTGGACAGCAGTGCGGTGCATCCCGAAGCGTATGAATTGGTGCAATCCATGGCTGCGGACCTGGATGTGAAACTCAATGAATTGATAGGCAATGAAGGCTTATTAAAAAGTATACCTGTAAAAAAATATGTGAGCGAGAAGTTTGGCGAGCATACCATCAATGATATCCTGAATGAATTAAAAAAGCCAGGGCTTGATCCGCGGAGTGAAGCACAACTCTTTGAGTTTGCGCAGATATTTTCTATCGAAGATGTGAAAGTGGGCATGGAAGTACCGGGGGTAGTTACCAACCTCACCAGGTTTGGTGCTTTTGTTGATATTGGGGTAAAACAGGATGGCCTGGTGCATGTAAGTGAAGTGGCACATAAGTATATCCAGGATCCTGGTGAAGTGCTGAAACTAAACCAGCATGTGAAGGTAAAAGTGCTGGAAGTAGATGTGGTGCGTAAACGAATTGCTTTGTCCATCAAACAAACAGAACCGGCACCTGCTCACCAGCAACGGCGCCCCGCGCAGAATTTTCAGCCTGCTAAGAAGGATGTCGCTGCGCCAACGATGATGGATGCGTTGGCCGCTTTGAAGAATAAGTTTGGTAAGTAATTAGCTAATTAGCTAATTAGCCAATTAGCTAATTATCAACGTTTCTAAATATCGTTTAAAGTTCGCCCTGTTAATCATTCTTGCACCGAGGCTTTCCAAATGATTGGTGTGCAGTTGACAATCTATCAGCTGCACATTTTTTTCCTGGAGCAATTGCACATAATTAATAAAAGCAAACTTACTGGCATTGCTTTGCAGGCTGAACATGCTTTCGCCAAAAAATATTTGTCCTAAGCGGATACCGTAAAGGCCACCAACCAGCACGCCGTTTTGCCAGGCTTCTGCGCTGTGTGCAAAGCCGAGATGATGCAGGTTGATGTAAGCAGCTTTCATCTCCTCCGATATCCATGTGCCGCCCTGGCCTTCCCGGTAAACATTTTTACAATTCGTGATGACTTCAGCAAAGGCGGTGTTAACCCTAAATTCGAATGACTTTTTATTAAGGACTTGCGTCATACTCCTGCTCACTTTTAACTCGCCGGGGAATAAGACAAACCTGGGGTCAGGGCTCCACCAACAGATGGGATCTTCCTCGTTGAACCAGGGGAAAATGCCCGAACGATAGGCCAGTAACAGGCGGTCTGCCGTAAGGTCTCCACCGAAGGCCAGTAAACCACTTTCATCTGCTAATTCGATTGGCGGGAATTCAAGTTCATCCGTAAGAATATACATGGAAATAAAATTAGGAAACCAGTTCCTCTATAGTGGCATTGATGAGCCTGTCGTTGATGGCATCACATTGGGGCTTCAACACTTCGTAACTGCCTGTTTTTACAGCATATTTGCCTTTGTAATGAATAAGCATGGCACATTGTTCAGCCTGTTCGGTACTATGGCCACAAATTTCAATAAGGGTTTCTATCACCCATTCAAATGTGTTCACGTCGTCGTTCCAAAGAATAAGGTTGTAGCCCGTTGTCTCTTCGGTTAACACATCGGTATCTATGCCGGTGTCTGTTTGTGGATCATATGATGGGGAAAAAGCCATTTGTTTTAACAGTAAGCAAAAATACAAAATTTTAAAATTAGCCGACGGTTGATTTTGGCAACCGACCCCACAGACATAGAAAAGTTGGAAAAAACCGGTGAGCCGATCTCCCGGTCTGCCCGAATTAGTTGCTTTTATTGTGTTACTCCTGCCTGTGATTGTTCGTAAGTGGCCCATAATTCCGGGAACTTTTTCCCCGAGGCCGGCCTATGGGCTATTATCGCGGTAATAATACACATGGGTAAAAGGAGACGCCAGGTATCCTGATTCTAGCCATAAAAGGCCTAAGATCCTGCAGTCACCCAGTTAACGATAAAAGTATTGTTTCATTTGCTTGTCTTTGTGGCATTATCGTATTACATTGGTATCTCATGCGTTATCCCTGTGCTACCTCTGTGCTATTTAGCACAGAGGTAGCACATATAAGTGGGTGATGGGTAGGCGTAGGTATGGAGGAAACCAGGAACTAACGGGAGGCAGGGCGCCTTGCGGTTGCAGGACGATATGGCGGTACCGGCTGACGAAAACCGGCCTGTTTGCCGGGGACCATTAAACCTGTTAATTATAAACATTTAAAAATCAAAGGCATGGCAATACAAATAGAAAACTTTATAAGCGGGAGGATGGGTAATGTCGTTTTTTACAAACGGGCAGGTAAATGGATTGCCCGGGCTGCAGCTGACGACGTAAAGCAGAGTACGGCTACAAAAAACTGGAGCAATATATTCGGAAAAGCATCCACGGCGGGTAAGCGCCTGCGTGAGCTGCTAAAGGATATCCTGCCGGACGAACAGGACAAGGAGATGCAGAACAATTTTTCCGCTGCGATTGCGCGTTGCATGAAGTTGCTGAAAGCCAATGGCATGCAGCCCCTTTGGCCGATACCGGAACTGGGTGAAATTAATTTTAATAAAAAAACCGCGGTCAAAACACGGTTTGGGGTATCCGTCAAGGTGAGCAAGCTGTCGGAAAACCTGGTGCAGGTTAACATACCAGCGTTTATCCCCACGCGCAACATTGTGGCACCAGCACATACAAAGCGGGTGGACATCCATATCTGCACGGCCAGTTACCAACTGCCCGATGGGCGAGGGCAGGGGAGCGCCGGTTATTTGTTAAAAGTGCCTTATGATGAGCAACCCGTGGGCGAACAATTTATTGAACTGGCAGTGCCCGTCACACGGGGGAGCCTGCTACTAACCGGAATTCGTATGCGCTATATTTTGCATAATGGGCAGCTCACGAACAATGAGGCCTTTATGCCTTCCTCCATTGTAGACGGCGCGTTTTATTAAGCGGGGTGCCCTCTGGGTACCCCTGGCTGTGGGAGTTGACCGGGTCGACCGCCGATCCCCTGCTTGTCTTTTATTGTCAATCATGTACTGGATCCGTCACAAATGCTGCAAGCTACTATGATGAATATACAGGAACAGCTATTCCTTTTTCCCCGATAAACCCTTCTGATTTGCTCCCCTAAATGGGTTTGGCCTTACAGCGAATGTAGAGACGGAGGTAAATACAGCCTGAACTACTCTGCACGGCTCATTTTTTAGCATTACAGCCTATTTAAACCGGCCACGAAATATTTATCAATGCACCTGCAGTCTATCCATCACAGTATGTTTATATAGCCGGCCAATAGGAACATCTTTGCCCGGTAATTTGATGGAAATGCCGTTATAGCCTGAAACTTTATCTATGGAAACCATATAAGAGCGGTGTACCCTTATAAACTTGTAACCAGATAAAAGATTTTCCATGGCGGTGATAGATTGTTTCACCAAATAATGGCTGCCGTCCGTGAGAAACACCATCACATAATCTTTCCAACTCTCAATATATTCCACCTCGTTTACAAATACCTTTTTCATTTCCCTGTCTACTTTCAGGTAGACAAAAGGTGCTGACGTTTTTTTTTCGGCAGGTTGGGCAGTCGCGGTTTCCCTGCCCATCAGCCGGTTGAGTTTAGTGATGGCCTTAAAAAATCTTTCAAATGAAACAGGTTTTACCAGGTAGTCGACCGCATCTAACTCAAAACCATCGATAGCATATTCACGATAGGCAGTCACAAAAATTACTTTTGGCGGATTGGAAAGATTTTTTAAAAATTCAGTGCCGATAATGCGGGGCATTTTAATGTCTAGAAAAATAACATCCACCTTTTTGTTCTGCAGGACATCCAGCGCTTCAATGGCATTTTTGCATTGCCCGCTTATCTCCAGGCCCGGGATGGCGGAGATATAACCGGCCAGCACTTTTAGTGCCGGGGGTTCATCGTCTATAAGCAGGCATTGTAGTTTCATAACGAATGTCGTTGTTGAATGTAGCGGACAGTACAGGTGTGGTACATGTGCTGGCAACAGGCACAAGCCTGAGTTGCAGTTCTACTTCAAAAAAATGCCCTTCGTCTTTCATCCATAATTTATAATCAGCGGGATAAAGCAACTCCAGTCTTTTTTTGATGTTGTTGATACCGATCCCTTGTGTATTGTAGGAACCGTTTTCATTTTTACTGTTTCTTATTTTAAAATCAAGCAGGTCATGCCTTGTTGAGATGTTCACGCTGATCCATGATCTTTCTATTTGTTCGGATGTACCATGTTTAAATGCATTCTCCAAAAAGGGTAACATCATCAATGGGGCAATAAGGTGGTCCTCCATATCGCCTTCCACCTTCCATGAGATATCAATGGAATTGCCATAACGTTCTCTTTCCAGGTCAAGATAATCCTTCATGATCCCGACCTCTTTTTCCAGTTTCACTTTTTCGGTGTTACAATCGTTTAGCATATAGCTCAGCAGCGACGATAGTTGCAATATCATTTCCGGGGTTTTTGGAGATTTCTCCAGGGAAAAGGAATAGATATTATTAAGTGTATTAAATAGAAAATGCGGATGTACCTGTGCTTTGAGCAACTGGAGTTCTGCTGTTATTTTTTCTTGTTGTACATTCAACCATTGTTTTTGTTTTTGCGTCCATAGTTTAAAAAACCGGATGATCATTGGGCTGGCTGCAGAAGTGGTCATACATAAGTAGCTATGCGGTTGTTTACCTTTTTGTGGTATAAAGTCAAAACCGATCGCTTCCTGTATGGGTACGTAGATATAAGTACGATACCCTGCGTTGATGAACAGGCCTACCCCTCCCCAAACCAGTATAAGTAAAAAAAACTGCCATACTTTTCCCTTCAGCAACAAATGAGGTATAGCGCCATAAGCCAGCGGGTAGCCAAACAAAATAAACACAGGCACAAACAACAACATATTGAAAAGGTTGCGTTCATAGGAGGCGGGAGAACCCATGATGATCCAAAAAACGGCCCACACATTTATATGAAAAGTCCAGTACAAAATATGTCGCCACACCCGGTAGCGGGGTGAGAAAATAAACTCATCATACAGAAACCTGTTTATATTTTCCAGCTCTTGCTTCATAGTTAATTTCCAATGTATGACTGGGGTATTAAAACTATTCACGCAGGCACTCCCACCACCTGTGCCCGCCCGGGTAATAACATTGATGCCAGCATGGGTTCCGCGGCAGGTATTATTTTGGCCGCCAGGTTGATCTTGAGGGACACTACAAAAAAACTGCCTTCATCACTTAACTTTAGCTGGTGTTGGTGGGGGTAAATGAATTCCAATCTTTTTTTCACATTGCCAATTCCCATCCCATTCCCGTTGAAGTTAACATGCTCATTCTTGCTGCTAGCCATTTTACAGCAAAATACCTCGCTGTTGACGGAAATGTCAACACTCAACCAGGATTTTTCGATTTGTGGGGATACACCATGTTTAAATGCATTCTCCAGGAAGGGAAGCATCAGTAAAGGGGCGATATAAACATCCCTTGTATCTCCTTCCTCGCTCCATGATATTTCCATTTTATTACCATGCCGTTCCTTTTCAAGATCCAGGTAGTTTTTCATCAGCTCCAGTTCTTTTTGCAATCTTACCTCTTCCGTTTTACAATCATACAACATGTAACTTAAAAGAGATGACAGTTTCAGGATCAGTGTTGGGGTATCGGATGATCTGTTAATGGAGCAGGTATAAATGTTGTTGAGCGTACTGATCAGAAAATGTGGATGCACCTGTGCCTTCAGCAGCTGGAGCTCAGTGCTGATCTTCTCCTGTTGAACCTGCATTCGGTCGCGCTGTGGCGGATGCGGCGATCATCGCGAAGAAGATCCCCAGCACGGCTATCAGCCTGGAGCCCGCGAGCAGGGCATGGATCGTCCGGAATCCATGCTGGAACCTGCACCGCCGGCCATGACCGGGAGCGTGAGGGTGAAG
>JAKFCK010000272.1:0-1745 GCA_036676685.1 Chitinophagaceae bacterium
ACCACCCCGGAAGGGCACAACGGTGAAGGTGTACGGTTCACGATTGGTGGTAATCCCCGGCCGAACTACGATAATACCGTTGGATATTTTGATGCATTGATCATTGGCACGAAAAATTCTCAGCATTCAACGCTTTTTGATTTTGCATGCAATCATTCACATCACTAATTATTGTCCGAAAACTAATTTCCTCAATAAAAAATAAAACCTTTTATCAGTTTTATTTCAGCGGATGGAATCCGGGTTATCAATTTTTAACCATGACGTACACACTAACCATAACTGTATTTATTCTGCTGGCCGGGACGATATTGATCAGTTCCTGCAAAAAAGAACTCACCTGCGAAAGCTGCAGGGATGCCAATAAACCACCCATAGCTGTTGCCGGTCCCGATAAAGTTATTGCTTTACCAACTGATAGTTTTTTTTTTGGATGGATCGGCCTCCCATGACCCGGATGGTACCATCAGCAGTTTTCTGTGGACAAAAATTTCAGGGCCCGGTTCATTTACTATTACAAACTCAGCCATCGCAACGGCCGTTGTAAAAAATCTCGTAGCCGGTGTATACCAGTTTGAGTTGAAAGTAACCGATGCAGGCGGCCTTCCTGCAAAAGATACGGTAGAGGTTATTGTGCACGATCCATCTCAACCGAACCGGGCCCCTGTTGCCAACGCCGGAGCTGATCAAACAATTACACTACCAACGAATGCGCTGGGGCTAGATGGCAGCGGCTCCACTGATCCGGAAAATAATATTACCGGTTACGTATGGACTAAAATTTCCGGGCCGGCCGCATTTAATCTTTCTAATGCAAATGCAATGCAAACTCATGTAAGCGGTCTTGTAGCTGGTGTTTATCTTTTTGAATTGAAAGTAACAGATGCAGGAGGATTATTTACAAAAGACAGCTTGCAGGTAAATGTGATGAGCGCACCACCTCCCTGCCGTGAGTGCCGCATTGTTTTCGTCAGCAACCGAGATGGCAATACAGAGATCTATTCCTGTAAAATTGACGGATCCAATATCCGTCGCCTCACAAACAACCCAGCGACAGATGAGGAGCCCGCATGGTCACCCGATGGAACACGAATAGTGTTTACCAGTAACCGCACCGGCCATCCTGAGATCTACATCATGAATGCTGACGGCTCGAATGTTGTACGTAAGACATTTTCAGGTGTATACGCTCAAAACCCAACCTGGTCACCTGACGGATCGAAAATAGCTTATTCATCTTTCAGCAACGGCAGCATGAACATCTGGGTACTTAATGCAGGCATTGGGTCACCGTCGTTGCTATTCGAAGCCCCGGGATATGACGACTATCCCAAATGGTCGCCAGATGGAACTAAAATTGTATTGGTCAGCGACTGGGCGGCTTACGACTTCGTTTATGACCTCTATATAATCAATTCAGACGGTAGTGGTTTTACAGCTTTGACCGGTAATATCTTTGACCACGTTGATTACCTGCACCCTAGTTGGTCGCCAAATGGTACAAAAATCGCGTTGGCCATCAGTCAAACGACCGGTATCGATCAATACAATACCCAGGTCGCTGTCATGAATCCTAATGGGACCGGGCTCACCGTAATCCAGTCGGGGGCTGCGGCATGGACAAGAACATCATGGTCGGGTGATGGCACCAGGATAGCTTACACTTCGTTGGCAAAGGACGTTGTTTGGGTTTCAGCTGATGGTTCTGCGGGGGGAACCATTGTGTCCGGCGGCTGGAATGCGGA
>JAKFCK010000273.1:0-3632 GCA_036676685.1 Chitinophagaceae bacterium
TAATCTTCTGTATATCCTGTTCGTGGTAGTGGCAACGATACTTTATGGTATCAATGTGAACATGGTGCATAAATACCTTAGTCATATCGGTTCTTTAAAAATAGCCGCTGTGGCACTTTCATTAAATGCCATACCCGCGTTGGTAGTTCTTTTTTTTACCGGTTATTTTCAGCAGGACCTAATGGCCACCGGCACACTGATGTCTACGGGCTTCGCCATTTTATTGGGGATATTCGGTACGGCAGTGGCATCCGTATTTTTTTATGTTTTACTCAAAAGAGCCGGGGCTGTTTTCGCCTCCATGGTTACCTACGGTATCCCGGTGATAGCAATCATGTGGGGAATTATTTTCGGGGAGCAGATTGGCTGGAAACAAATTCTCAGCATGGTCGTGATACTCGCCGGAGTATGGGTGGCCAATATGAAGGAGAAGGGGGTGGTGAATAGTCCATAGACCATGCCCAAAGCATGTCGTAAATGACGGGCTGAATAGGAGCGACTGCTTGTTTATCAATCTGCCTCGTCAATAGGTAACGGCAAATCATGAGTAGAGGAGATTGTCGAACCACTTTAAAACCCTATGCACGCACAACGGGCCATGTTCTATAGTGGGTAATAAGTTTCGGGGCTGTTTTAGTTTTGGGACACTCCTTGTTTATCAACTCCCCAAGGTTATAGTGTTGAGTAGTAGAGCCGACAGTCAAACCCCACTAAAATACCATTAACACACAATGGGCCATGGACTATGGTCCTGATACTACTTAAAAAACATTATCTCCTTTTTCCCTTCATGTATAACCGCCTTTCGGCCTAAAAGTTCCAAACCTCTTTTATCATAGAATGTCAAATGCAGGGTATCGCCAGACAAGGTATATTTTCCGGGGTAAACAGTATTTTTAATGCTGTCAAACAGCTGGCGGTAAAACTCGAAAAAGCCATTTTCCCTGATCTCGAAGTAAGAATCGTTCATGTCGGCTACAGATTTAAAACTTTGCGTGACCTTGCTTGCGTTAAACGCTGCTTTGTCCTTACGGAAATAATAAGCGGGGGAGCATCCGATCCCGACAAACAACAGGACAATAACACATGGGATAAATCTCATAACATGAATTTAGTGGAGTGGGGCAAAAGTAGGTCTATTTCGGAGGGTTCTGTAATTGTGGTCCGAAAGTTTTTCGCCGGCCCCGGTCCCCTAATGCTGTGCGAATGGCGGTTAACGGGTATGTTTCAAGGCCTTTGTTCATCCGAAAAAAACTTCCCCCCTAATTTTTATATACAACCGTGAGACCTTACCTTTGCGGCTCAAATTTATATCTCATATATTTTAAATATTTGTTATGGCCAATACCGGTAAAGTAAAATCCATCATCGGCGCCGTTGTAGACGTGCAGTTTGATAATGACTCCAAACTTCCAGAAATCCTTAATGCTCTTGAGCTGATCCGCGACAACGGGGATAAACTCGTGCTGGAAGTGCAGCAGCATTTAGGACAGGATAGCGTAAGAACGATTGCGATGGATGGTACAGAAGGTTTGGTTCGTGGCACAAAGGTGGTAGATACCGGTAAGCCTATTGCTATGCCGATTGGCGAAGGCATCAAAGGTCGTTTGTTCAATGTAACAGGAGACGCAATCGACGGCCTGCCACAGGTAAGCAAAGAAAATGGCCGCCCTATTCACGCAAAACCACCATTATTTGAAGACCTTAGTACGGCTAATGAGATCCTTTTCACGGGTATCAAAGTTATTGACCTGATCGAGCCCTATGCAAAAGGCGGTAAGATCGGTTTATTCGGTGGTGCGGGTGTAGGCAAAACCGTATTGATCCAGGAGTTGATCAACAATATTGCAAAAGCCTACAGTGGGTTATCTGTATTTGCAGGTGTGGGAGAAAGAACACGTGAAGGAAATGACCTGATGAGGGAGATGATTGAAGCAGGTATCATGAACTACGGAGAAAAGTTCAAACATAGTATGGAAGAAGGTGGCTGGGATCTGAGCTCAGTGGATATGGAAGGATTAAAAGAGTCAAAAGCAACTTTCGTTTTCGGCCAGATGAACGAACCACCCGGAGCAAGGGCTCGTGTGGCATTAAGTGGATTAACATTAGCAGAATATTTCCGTGATGGTGAAGGCGAAGGACAGGGAAAAGACATCCTTTTCTTCGTAGATAATATCTTCCGTTTTACGCAGGCAGGTTCCGAAGTATCGGCATTGCTGGGACGGATGCCATCAGCGGTGGGTTACCAGCCTACGCTGGCTACCGAGATGGGATTGATGCAGGAGCGTATCACTTCTACTAAAAATGGTTCCATAACTTCAGTGCAGGCGGTGTATGTACCTGCGGATGATCTGACCGATCCGGCCCCGGCAACTACGTTTGCGCATTTGGATGCTACAACGGTATTGAGTCGTAAGATCGCGGATCTGGGTATCTATCCTGCGGTAGATCCACTGGATAGTACATCAAGGATCCTGACTGTAGCGATCGTTGGAGAGGAACATTACAACACAGCTGATAGGGTAAAATTAATTTTACAGCGTTATAAAGAATTGCAGGATATTATCGCCATCCTTGGTTTGGATGAGTTGAGCGACGAGGATAAACTGATCGTATCAAGGGCACGTAAGGTTCAGCGTTTCCTTTCCCAGCCTTTCTTTGTGGCTGAGCAGTTCACCGGTTTGAAGGGTGTTTTGGTTCCGATAGAAGATACGATCCGTGGATTTAATGCGATCATGGACGGAGAGGTGGATGAGTATCCTGAAGCTGCATTTAACCTGGTGGGTACTTTGGAAGATGCGATTGAGAAAGGTAAGAAGTTAATGGCGGCAGCGCAGGCATAAACTCCCTGACCCCCTGAAGGGGGAAGTTTTAGAGGAGCAAACGAATTTTATAATAAGCATTCACTAACAATCCGGGTTCCCTTTCAGGGGACAGGGGTTTAAACTAAGTTCCCCTTTAGGGGACAGGGGTATGACATTAGAAATATTAACACCGGAACGTAAAATTTTTAGCGGCGATGTGTATGGCGTTCAATTGCCGGGCATAAGCGGATTGTTTGAAGTATTGGACAAACATGCCCCGTTGGTAAGCGCTTTAAAAGCCGGAAAGCTCAAGATCCTTAAGGATAAAAGCAACACAAGCTCGTACAATATCCAGGGGGGATTTGTGGAGGTGCTGAATAATAAAACGACTGTGTTGGTGGAAGGTGCGGAGGAGATATGATCTAAAATAAGGAATAAGAAATAAGGAATTAGAAAGTTGGCCTCTGTAATTGCAGGGGCTTTTTTTATGGGGAAACTTTTCGGGGAGGAGAGGAGAATTGAGATTTTAATTGCAGGCAACTCCAGGCGCAAAATGGAGCCACAAGGAACGTGAGCCACCAATAACTGCCAGATACAAGATGGTAGGTGGCCATACCCAGTAATCCCATGTAAAAGGGGTAAGCCAAAAATAAAATTCCCACCAGTATAGAATCATAATGGTCGTTGTAGCGGGAGGATTTTGCAGTGATAAATTTCACCGGATAATAGAGTGGGAAATGAAGTAAAAAACCCAACAGGGCAGGGATGGCCAGGATCACTTTAACCACAACCGGCAGGGTTACCTTAAAAATTTTTTCCAGCTTTTCC
>JAKFCK010000274.1:0-4773 GCA_036676685.1 Chitinophagaceae bacterium
CGTGATAAGCGGAAAGTTGGTGGACGATGCAGGTGCGTTTAACGTAAACCGTGTAAAAGAGCTGGTACCTTCAATACAGTTATATACTTCCAATCCACGCAATACCGGTATCAATATTCGCGGTCTTGGATCGCCATTTGGTCTTACAAATGATGGGCTTGACCCCGGAGTTGGATATTATGTTGACGGTGTTTATTATGCCCGCCCTGCTGCTGCAACCCTGGACTTTATCGATATCGAGCAGATCGAAGTATTACGCGGCCCGCAAGGAACACTGTTTGGCAAAAACACCACTTCAGGTGCCATCAATATCACCACCCGGAAACCTTCTTTTAAACCAGGTAGTAATTTCGAGGTGAGCTATGGCAACCTTGGATATATACAGGCTAAAAGCTCCATCACAGGCGCCTTAAGTAAAAAGTTGGCTGCACGTGTGTCTTTCTCAGGAACGCAACGCAATGGTTTAATAGAAAACGTGCGAACAGGAAAATTTACAAACGATATAAATAACCTGGGTTTTCGCGGGGAGTTATTATACAAAATATCCGGCAATACTTCGGTCACTTTAGCGGGGGATTTGTCCAGGCAAATGCCGGATGGTTACGCGCAGGTGGTAGCTGGTGTGGTGGAAACAAAACGTCTTGCTTACCGCCAGTTTAATGCGATCATTGCCGATTTAGATTATCAGTTACCAAGTGGTAATGCATTTGACCGCAAAATTGATCACGATGTTTCCTGGAATTCCGGGAATGAATTGGGTGGTGTATCTCTAAATGTACATACGAAAGTAGGTGCTGCTACGCTCACCGCTACCACAGCTTGGCGCTACTGGGATTGGGATCCGTCAAACGACCGTGATTTCACCGGTTTGCAGGCTTTGTCCAAATCGCAAAATCCGGCGAAACATAAAAACTGGTCGCAGGAGTTCCGGTATGCAGGTGAATTTTCTTCCCGCCTGGGTGGTGTGGTTGGGTTGTTTTATATAAACCAGGAGGTTAAAATAAATGGTACAGAGGAATCAGGCACGGCTCAGTGGCGCTTTTCTCAAAGTACAATGAGTGATAAATGGAAAACACCAGGGCTCTTTGAAGGATACGGTATCAGTACCCAGGCCTCCATTAAATCACACAGTGCTGCAGCATTCGCTAATGTGGATTGGGAGGCATTGGATCGTTTCCACATATTACCGGGCATTCGTTTTAACTATGATAAAAAGGACGTAGTGTATGACAGGGTAACGTACGGTGGTTTGCAAACAACGGATCCTTCATTAATCGCTTTGAAAAATACGATTTATACCGGGCAGTCTTACGTGGCAGGTGCTGATGAAAATAATCTTACCTACCAACTTACGCTTTCTTACAAAGCCAGTAAGCGGTTTAATTCATTTGCCACTTTTTCGACCAGCTTTAAGCCTGTTGGTGTAAACATTGCCGGGCTTCCAACAATCGCTGGTAAACCCGCCACGGAACTTGCCGTGATTAAACCAGAGGACCTGGAGCATTTTGAATTTGGTGTGAAAACGACACCACTTGATAATTTTATTCTTAATGTTACTTTCCATAACACCGACATTGATAATTATCAAACGAATGTACAATCCCCGGAACTCGGCGTCAATCGCGGCTATATCGCTAATGCCGAAAAAGTGAATGTGAAGGGGGCAGAACTTGATGCGAATATTAAAGCCAGTGAGCATTTTACTTTTTATGGTGCAGCAGCCTACACAAGTGCTAAATATGTAAGGTTTACGAACGCCCCATTGCCACTGGAAGAAACCGGGGCCACAGAAAATGGTGTACAGGTTGCTTTTAAAGACATTTCAGGTGGACAACTTCCGGGAATCTCCAAATGGGCAGGGTCTTTAGGGGGAGAATTCACCACACCCGTGGCTTTCCTTGGCAAGGCAGGAAAATTCTTCCTGGCATTGGAAAACTTTTATCGCTCTTCATTTTCATCCAGCCCGTCACCGTCCGCCTATCTTAATATAGATGCCTACACATTGGTGAACGGTAGGTTCGGCTTCCGGTCCAACAATGGCCTTTCCGCCTTTGTGTGGGGGCGTAATTTATTTGATAAGAATTATTATGAACAACTACTGCCCGCCGGGGGTAATGCCGGCCATTATGCAGGCGTATTGGGAGACCAGAGAACCTACGGTGTTACGATGCGTTACAGTTTTTAATGTGAAATATTTATCCTTTATTTTAGAATAAGTAAAACATTTTATCCTTGCAGATGTTTTTTTGGAAAAGTGGCTTACCTGGCATTAACAATGCGGTGTGACCGCGGCGATAAGTAATGGACTGTAAAACCTTTTACAAAGTTAGAATCACCTCACGGTATCAAATCTATAATCAGCATGAGAAAACAGTTTTTTCAGTTAAGGAATTGCCTGGTGGCTTTTATGGTCCTTGGAATTAGTGCTAACAGTTTTGGGCAAGAAAAACAAACGAAAGACATTGGACAGGTTTGGCTTGCATATCTTAATCAAACCAGGTTCAGCAACAAATGGGGAGCATGGACCGACCTGCACCTGCGGACCGCTGATGACATGGTAAAAGATTTTTCCCAGGGAATTATCAGGCTCGGCATTACGTACTATATAAATAATACAACCAAGCTTACTGCAGGATATGCATATGTTCATCACTTTCCGAACGATAACCATAAAAATGTGGCGCAACCTGAACACAGGCCCTGGCAGCAGGTACAGTGGCACACAAATCATGGCAGAAAAAAAATGATGCAGTGGTTCAGGCTGGAAGAAAGGTATCGTCGTAAAATCTTTGATGACTCAACATTGGCTAATGGTTATAATTTCAATTTCCGGTTGCGCTATAACTTCTTTTTCGACATACCCTTAAGTGCCCAAGGAATTAAAGCGGGGAGATTTTCCTTTGTTGTGAATGATGAAGTGCACATTAATTTTGGAAAGGAGGTGGTCTACAATTATTTTGACCAGAACCGTTTTTTTGCAGGGTTTAAATACCAGGTCAGTAATAATGACAATATCCAACTGGGGTATATGAATGTGTTTCAACAGTTGCCTGCAGGAAATAAATACCGGAACACGCATGTGATCCGTTTATTTTATGTTCAAAACCTTGATCTCAGGAAGCAACAAAGGAATTGATGGGAGTGCACCCCGAATTGTGCTATGCGATCGTAATTAATTTTTGCCTTCTTATTGGGGGTAATTAGTATGCCGTGATAGTTATTTATTAGAAAAAAATCTCACTGGAGCCATTTAGTAAAACATTCGGAAATTTTCTCCACTTCTACCAGGAAGCCGTCGTGGCCATAGATAGAATCAATTTCTATGAGCGTGGCATTGGGCATTTGAGAGGCCATATGTTCCTGTTCATTCAAAGGACAAAGTATGTCGCTGCTGATGCCGATGATGAGCGTTGGCTGGGTTATTTGCTGTAGTACTACATCTACATCACCGCCGCGTCCTCGTGCAATGTTGTGTGTATCCAGTGCTTTGGTGAGTAACCAATAACTGTAGGCATTAAACCGGTCTGCGAGTTTGTTGCCCTGGTATTGGATATAGGAATCTGCTTTATAGTTATCCAGTTTTTCTGGGTCTGTATCAGCCTGCGTCTTGATCATGATTCCATAATTACGATAGCTTAGCATCCCGATTGCACGGGCAGCTTTCAGGCCATTTTTTCCTGCATTTGCTGAAGGTTGGTCCCAGGTACTGTCTGCGGTTATAGCTAGCCGTTGGGCTGCATGCACTGCCATGCCCCATGCACTTTCGGTGGGCGACGTCGCGAGCAAAAATAGCTGTTGAATGCGTTCCCTTTCCATGATAGCCCACTCCATTGCCTGGTATCCCCCCATGCTTCCACCAATGAGCAGGAAGATCTTTTCCAGTTGCAAATGTTCACGCAGCAGGATATGAGCCTTCACCATATCCCTGATGGTTAATGCAGGGAAGGTATTGTAGTAAGGTTGAGCCGTTGCAGGATTTATACTTAAAGGACCGCTGCTGCCATAACAGGAGCCGAGGATATTGGCGCATACGATGAAATATTTCCGGGGATCTATCACTGCATTTTCGCCGATTACCCCGGGCCACCATTCAGCCGGATCTGCATTGGCCGTTAAAGCATGACAGATCCATACGACGTTACTGGCATCTGCATTTAACTCCCCGTACGTGTAATAACTAACCTCGATACCTGGCAGGGTGGGCCCCGTTTCCAGTAAAAAAGGTTGATCATAAACGAATAGCTGCATCATTTTCATTTTTCCACTTGCAAAGTAAAGGGAACGTTGGATTATATTTGCAGATAATTCTTAACCAATACCGGTCATTGTCCCTTAAGGCGATGAAGCTAAAGGTCCGAGATCTACCTGCAATAACATTTGGCATAATGACCATTGACTTTTTATCACCTATCTAATTGATATAATGCAAAAAAATATTACCAAAGCTATCCGCATCCAGACAGAACGTACCAACGAAATGGAGCATTCTACACCCTTGTTCCTTACCAGTAGTTTTTGTTTTGATAATGCAGAGGAAATGAGGGCAGCTTTTGCCGACGAAAGTGATGATAATATTTATAGCCGGTTTACCAATCCAAATGTGACTGAATTTACCGACAAGATGGTGGCCCTGGAAGGAGCAGAAGCTGGCTATGCAACGGCGTCAGGAATGAGTGCCGTATTTGGATCGTTTATGGCATTGTTGAAAAAAGGCGACCACCTGTTAAGTTGCAGTGCAATTTTCGGAAGTACGCACACGGTGATAAAAAAGTA
>JAKFCK010000275.1:0-8474 GCA_036676685.1 Chitinophagaceae bacterium
TAGTGCCAAATTCTTCATTTATAGCCTTGTAATCCCGTACTGCATAATAACTACCCAGTTCTTTCGGCGTCATTTTCCTGCCTTCAATCCCGATTGGTGTTACAGGCATAAACCAAAGGATCTCTACACCCATGTCTCTCAACCGGGGCAGGCTCTTTGCAAATTCATTAATGGTTCCCGCAGTGGAATACTGCCTTAAGTTCACTTCGTAAATATTGCTGGAAGCATACCATTTCTCCGCAGGTGCTTTGTTTTCTATTACAGCTACCGGCTCTTTTGCATTTTCTTTTTTAGTGTCCCTGCAGGACACGAACAGTAAGAATGCAAGTAAAGGCACCTGCAAAAACTTTAAATATGCCATGTTGATATTTTTTTGGAAGGTAA
Source organism: Chitinophagaceae bacterium (assembly GCA_036676685.1). Taxonomy (GTDB): domain Bacteria; phylum Bacteroidota; class Bacteroidia; order Chitinophagales; family Chitinophagaceae; genus Ferruginibacter. Next base: position 385 of record JAKFCK010000275.1, read on the forward strand.
TAAATTATTTTGCTCCAAACATACCCTGATTATTTTGAATGGTGATTTTAGTGCCGGGGGATTAAATATATTTACGGCACTAAATCCTCAACATGAGACTACTGTTTTTTAGCTGCTTCCTCTGGGTAGCTGGCGCCCAGGCACAACAAACCCTGGAAAAATTAACCGTTGAAAAAATAATGCGTGATCCGAAATGGATCGGAAGTTCGCCAGCCAACCCGATGTGGAGCGCGGATGGAAAAACCTTATACTTTTCCTGGAACCCCGACAAAACACCTGCAGACTCTCTCTATTATATTACCAGGGAAAATAAAATCCCTGTAAAAGCTACAGCGGCTCAAAAAGTAGCCCTTGTTCCTGAGATTAATCTTGCATACAATAAAAAAAGATCGGCCTACGCGTATGCAAAAGATGGCGACATATTTTATACCACTATCAAGCCGCTAAAAACCAGGCGTGTTATGCGAAGTGCAGACCTGGAATTTAATCCGCAGTTTTCATTCAATGATACTAAACTGGTATATAACAGGAACCAGAACCTTTATGCATGGGATATCAGTTCCGGGGAAACCGTACAACTTACCAGGATACAAACAGGCAGCCCGGCAACCAGGAACAGCAGCGCCAGGGATAATGATACGCAACAGGAAAAATGGCTGAAGGAAGATCAGCTAAACATCTTTGTGATCTTAAAACAGCGAAAAGAAAAACGCGAAGCTACAGAAGGGTATAATAAAAATCTCCCTAAGGAAAAGGAGCTGAGGGTTATCGGCATCGATGATAAAAACCTGCAAAACCTGAACATCAGTCCGGACGGCCGTTTCATAAGTTACCGGCTCTTTAAATCTGCTGCAGGCAACAAGGGAACCGTTGTACCCAACTACGTGACAGAAACAGGTTTCACCACCGACATTCCCGCCAGAACCAAAGTAGGAGAACTGCCTGCCAGTTCTGAATTTTTTATTTACGACAGGGAAAAAGACACGCTTTATAATATCAAAACAGACTCGTTGGCGGGCATAAAAGACCTGCCGGATTACGTAAAAGATTATCCTGCACAACTTGCCGGGAAAACAAAAAAACCGGGCAACAGGAGCGTTAATTTCAGCGGCGCGAGTTGGTCGCCGACGGGTGGTTATATCTTAATTGATATCCGTGCCCTTGACAATAAAGATCGATGGCTGATGGTCTGGGATGCCGCTACTGCAAAAATGAAAACCGCCAGCAGGCAAAGGAATGAGGCCTGGGTTGGGGGACCGGGAGCATATAGCCGTGGGTGGTTGGATGATAATACGATTTGGTTTCAATCAGAAGCAAGTGGGTATAGCCACCTGTATAAAATGGAAGTTAAATCCGGCAGCACCACAATGATCACATCCGGTAATTACGAGGTGCAGGATGCACAATTAAGCAAAGACAGGAAACACTTTTACATCACTACAAACGAAGTGCACCCGGGCGAAAAGCATTTTTATCGTGTACCCGTTACAGGTGGTCCGGCACAAAGGCTAAGCTATATGGAAGGTAACAACCAGGCGTTTTTGTCACCCGATGAAAAGACTATTGCCATTTTGTATTCCTATTCCAATAAACCGACAGAACTTTTCCTGCAGGATAATGCCGTGGGCAAAAAACCTGTACAGGTTACCGATAAAGCAACAACAGAAGAATTCAATTCCTACGCGTGGAGGGATCCTGAACTGGTGACCTTCAAAGCCAGGGATGGAGCGAGTGTTTATGCAAGATTATATAAACCTTCCAACCCTGACCCTAAAAAACCCGCAGTAATTTTTGTTCATGGTGCCGGCTACCTGCAGAATGCGCATAAATGGTGGAGCAGTTATTTCAGGGAATATATGTTTCACAACCTGCTGGCAGACGAAGGCTATTATGTAATGGATATTGACTACCGTGGGAGTGCAGGTTATGGCCGTGACTGGCGAACGGGTATCTACCAGCATATGGGTGGAAAAGACCTCTCGGATAACGTGGATGCTGCAGCCTTCCTTGTTGAAAAATTCGGCGTGGATAAAAAGCGTATAGGCATATACGGTGGTTCTTACGGTGGCTTTATCACCCTTATGGGATTGTTTACCACGCCCGATGTTTTTGCTGCCGGCGCTGCTTTAAGGCCGGTAACGGATTGGGCCAATTATAATCATGGGTACACGGCCAATATCCTGAACGAGCCATTTAATGACAGTATTGCCTACAGAAAAAGTTCCCCGTTATACCATGCTGCCGGCCTGAAAAATCACCTGCTTATCTGCCATGGAATGGTAGATGTGAATGTACACTACCAGGACGTGGTGAAACTCACACAGCGCCTCATCGAATTAAAAAAAGATAATTGGGAACTGGCTTCCTATCCCATGGAAGACCACGGTTTCGTGGAGCCAAGCAGCTGGACCGATGAATATAAGCGGATTTTCAAACTGTTTGAAACAGTGTTAAAAAGATAAAACCTAACGATTATAATAAAATCAAAAAAGGAACCCGCTCCGTATAATAAATCTACCTGGTTTTGAGTTATATGTTTTGCTAACCCTTTACTTCTGTTAAAACATTATTAATAAGCCGCGTTAAGTATTCTTTAACAACCATCCGTTAAACTTGTGGCATAGTATTGTATCTATAACTACAAGCCTGAAAGAATAAATACAAAAGGCCGCTAACACTTATAAAATATTAAAATAAAAAAAACGATGAAAAAAGTATTACTACCCCTGGTTATTGTATCTGCAGTAATATTTTCTGCCTGCAATAGCAAAAAGGAAACTACAGACAGAGAAATGGTATTGCTGACAGATTCTATGTATAAAAGCAATCTCGGCAGCGATACGGCAGCAATAGTTGAACAACAAACCCCTGTAATGGCTGAACCTGAGGTAGCGGCACCGGTGGTTAAAACGAAGAAGCCTGTTGCGCGTAAAACAAACAACAGCTATAATCAACCGGTAAGGGATAACAACGCAACTACCACGGCACCTCTTCCCGTACCTAACCCCACTGCTGCTCCTGCTCCTGCTACTACCGGCACTACAGGTAGCGAAACAGCGGGTACCGGTACTACTACACCGGAGGTAAAGAAGAAAGAAGGCATCAGTAAGGCAGCACAGGGTGCAATCATCGGTGGTGTAGGTGGTGCAGTAGCCGGGGCAGTGATCAGCAATAAAAAAGGTAAAGGCGCAATTATTGGTGGAGTGATTGGTGCTGCCGGCGGATATATCCTGGGTCGTAAGAAAGACAAAACTGATGGCCGGGTCACTACCGATACCACAAAAAATTAAAATTGATTTACAGATAAATTTAAAGGTCCCGATCATAACTGATCGGGACCTTTTTAGTTTTACACATGCTGCCTTCGGCGTCTTTACCGGGTCATTTACATAAACCTAACGGCAAATATACTCCAAGGTCCCACAGCGTATGGAGGAATCACATCTTTAGTCAACCTATTTGAACAACCTGGTACAGGGACAAGAATTTTTGCTGGGACCCTGATGTCAGTTCCTCCTTGCAGCCCTTGCGTGATGATTTATTTTTACCACCAAGTGTTCCTAGCTGTGCAATAAAAAAGGGGACCATAATGGTCCCCGGAAATTCTATCGAATTGAAATCTTTAGTTCCGAGATATCAATGGCGCTTTATTAAATAATTCCGCGGTAGCCAATAATTTTTTTGACACCGGTGCTATTTTTTTCCGGCTATTAAAAAAGTTGAAGGCTTCCGGGTGATCTTTCAGGATATCGTTCAGAAGCCCGGGCTTATAGGCTAAAATAGCCCCTTCATTCCCTACCTGTATAAACAACTCTTCGGAAGTGCCGGAGCCATTATAATATTTGTGACTGTAAATATTCAGCTTACCGGTCGCAATCCTTACAGCGAAACCCGGAAGAGATTCTACAGCAGACTTACTCCTGCGGCCATTTACGAGGTTTTGCTGGCTTAAGGCAAAATGGTCCTCATTCTGGTAAGCACAAACATCGCTTGCGGGGATTTTTGTTTTCGCATCAGCCAAGAGATGCGGGGAGGAAAAAATACCGGTAACGAGTTTCAGGCTTTTATAGTGTTGAATTGTGCCATCGTGTAAGACTACAAAACTGTTGCCTGAACTGCCCTGTCCGGGTTTGAGGTCGGCTTCTGCCTCAGGTTGTGCCGTAGAGGAACTCACGGCGCATGATTGCAGGAAGAGTAATGTACTGGTGAGCACCAGTGCCTGGGTAAAATTTGTTTTCATTGCGTGGTTTTATAAAAGGTTGACCCTGTAAACGCAATGCCATCGGATTTATTGTAATGCGACGTGAGAAGTTCCGTCGGCATCATTTTAAAAAGTCAAAAATTACCCGGTAAAAGGTACGCAGCCCCATTTATTCATATCTGCCAATCGGGAAACGGCAACAAACTTTGCCAGGGCTGATATTTTTGCCTTGTTCAACTGAAGTGTATCCACTTTTACATAGCAGCTGTCTGTTTTTTCCAGCATAGCTAAAAAACTCATTCCAGGTCGAGCCCATCACAAGCCATCTGGGTTCTTATCATTTGCAAGAGAGCCGAAAGCCGTCAGCCTGCCTGGTAAAAGTTCCGCCGAAGCCGTTACAGCCGGCATTGCCACTTACCCAATTATCAGCGGCAGCCAGGGTGATAAACATTTCCCTTCTTTTTCCTTCGGTTGTTTCCCCAACAGGTTTACCATTTATTTCGGTGAGTTTCCAATTAGTACCGGTAAGGCTGGCGGCGGCTAAAACCAAAAAAATGGGAAGAAACAGATGAGTAGTGTTCATTGAGGCAATTTTTTTGTTACTTGAAGATGAAGAAAAAACGCCTTTACTTAATTCTGCTGACCGTTTAGTCAATAAAAATAAAGAATTACACAATTCATCCTTCCTTAATTGCAATCCGCCACGATTGCAGTTTGACCATCAGAAAAGGCCTGGTAGGTTTGTGCCCAATATGTAACTCCTCAAAAAAAATCTTAGTCATGAAAAAGTTTATAACAATGATGGTGGGGGTTATCCTCAGTGGCGCGGTCGCAGAATCCTGCCAGCAGTCCGGCGCCAAGAGTATTAACCCTACTCCAGAAAAAGGTTTGGTTACCGGTAAGGTTACGGATGCAAGGGGCAACCCTCTAAAAAATGTGTCAATCGAATTAAGTCACACGGTGTGGTCCGATAAAAAACTGACTGCGCAAACCGATGTGAACGGATCCTATTCGGTTACCCTGCCAGCTGAACCCCGGGGCAACTGGACCATACAGGCGAGGCACAATACAAACGCATACGGCAAGCAATACCAGTTTATTTTAGACGCAAGCGACAATAGCAGTTTCGGTGGTGCCCGGGGTGCTATCCGAAACTTTTCCTGGAAATTGACAGGCGAACACATCGGCGGCCAGTATGGTGCCGCCATAGATATCTACAGCCTTGATGGAGGAATCCCGCTGGAAGATGTGAAACTGATCTTCACACCTACAGAAGAATTTCTGGTGGATGGTACGGAAGCCAGGTCCCTTGAGAAGATTTTGGAAAATGTGGATGGGAAGTACAGGGCGCGCTTTATACCTGTAGGAAAATATTTGGTCCAGGCAATTTTTAAGGGTAAACCTTTGAAGTTATCCGCGGATAAAAATAGTAGCACGGCTGTCGAATCCGCGGAGGTTGTGTTCACGGCAAATGAATCTTTGCCCGGTGTAGCCTTCCACGCCGAATTATTTGTAAGGAAATAATTTGAAGAAAAGATTAGACCCTATCAAAAAACATAAAAGCTTGCATTTTTCGCAAGCCTTCTTAGCAGGTGCTGGTCCCGCGGGGCAACGAGCGAGGCCACCTGATTGTATTCTTCAATTAAGCTAAAATGGGATGGTGAGTAACCTGCGGTAAGGAGTGAGGCCACTTGATTGTATTATTCAAGTAAAGGGAGTTTGTAAGAGTGGCCACACAACTTTGGCACTGGCACCTGGCCAAAGTGCCAGGCCACTTGCCTGTATGCTATAAATAAAGTGAGTTTATGATAGTGGCCAGGCACCCGGGTACCTAATTGATATCTTTCCCTTCTTTAAGTTTCATTACCAGGCCTTCTACAAATTTTTTATTGGTTTCATCGGGAGCGAGGGTAACTGCCTTTGATGCATATTTCAGTGCATTTTTATAATCACCGTTTGCGGAGTATCCCCTTGCCAGGCCCATTAATGTCGTAAACTGGCCGGGGTTTTTCTGTTCGTTCATTTTAAAAATGGCAAGTGCTTCCGTATTTTTTTTCTGTTGCAATAAGCTCCTTCCATATTGATGTACTTCAACCATAGTACCAAGCGGCAATTGCTTTTTCATCAGTTCTGCGGCTTCTGCAGTACGGCCCAGTTTTTCCAATACCAGGGCCTTTGTTGCCCATGCCCTGAATGATCTGTCACCACCAAAGTTCCGGCTTGTTGCAGAATCGGCCCAAAGTAAAGCTTCCTCCAGGTTGGTGTTATGCTGGGCACTCCAGGCTGCCGCCTGCTCCCAGCCCTGCCAGATAAAACCACGGTCTGTCCTCAGTTCCCGCCGGAAAGAAGCCAGTTGTTCTTTAATATAATCTGTTTCAATCCTAAAAGGAAAGGATAATTTCTCCCATTGCAGTGAAACCGTTGCGCCTGATTCGGACTGATCACTGAATTCGTATTTCAACCACTCCACAGGTTTATCCAATACCACGGGCTTCACTTTTACCCGAAGGGCATCCTCCTTTTCATCGTAAAAATAATGCCCCCATGATGTGGAGTTTGTTGAGAAGATGAGCGTGGGATTTTGTGTATCATAAGCCATAAAAAAACCGTACCTGCCGGCGGACAATTTCTGACCTTCCACTGTCACATCAGTACTGAACTCAATGGTGGTGTTTTGATTGGCGCCAGCCCGCCAGGGTGCAGCTTTGCTGCTACCGAATCCGGGATCGGTAAAACCAATTGGCACCAACTGTCCCCAGATCTTTCCCTCCCGGCCCTTCACAGCCGGGCGATCGTAATGAATGGTAACATCAGTAAGGCCTACCCGTTCACTTATGCATGCCTTTTTGTTCCCGCCACTGGGCGCAACTGTAAGCGGGATCTGCGCAAAAGAGAAAACAGTCAGCAATAAATTGATAACAGCCAGTGTACTTAACTTTTTCATCTTGTTTTGTTTAATCTTCCAACAAACTATAAATTTAAAAATACACGGGACAACTAATTTGGACTAGTGCAGTAATGGCTGGATAAGCGGAAAGTGGGCAGCCCGTTAAAAATTGTGCCTTTTAAGGATCAGTGCGTGAAGTTTCCCAGCAAGTAATTGCATACGCCCATTCATATTGGCTTCCTTTACAGGGGTAAATAAAGCGACAACATATTTCACCCGGCCATCTTCTACGATTCCTGCATCATTTGTATAGAAACTCCACCACCCGGTTTTATGGCTGAACATGACATCAGGCGGTAGTCCTTTTGCGAGTTTAATTTTATCCAGCTGGCGACCGAGCAGCGCCTTCAACTGCATGCTCACCCATGGATTAACCAGCTGGTTTGTGACAATTTTATACATAAATTCCGCTGCATGCCGCGCATTGGTCTGTGTGCCGCGAATAGTATCATAGCCCGGATCTTCCAAAACACGCTTCAGGAATTTCCGCGTGACTTCGCTTACTTTCCATCCATTATCCAGCATAGTCTGGTTGATATTTTTCCTGCCCGCAACATCTATAAGGCAGTTGGCAGCGGTATTATCGCTCCTGGTAATCATAAGATCCAGCAGGTAATTGATCGTAACGGAATCACCACTGGTTAATAAAGGCCGGGGATCAAAAGAAATTTCGCGGCGCTCGTCCACGTCATTTGGAGAACGCACCACGTAAACCGTGTTGAGGCTATAATCCCCCCTGCTCACCTGCTTGAGCACTTCCATGGCCACGTACATTTTATAAACCGATGCAGGGTAAATAAAATTATCCATATTCACACCGCCTATTGTATGGCGGCGGGAAAGATCAATAACGGCAAAGGATATACGCTCATTCTCCCCTTCTCCCACATCATAAATACTGTCCAGGCCGGAAGCTGAAATAATTCCCTGCAACTGACGGGA
>JAKFCK010000276.1:0-1683 GCA_036676685.1 Chitinophagaceae bacterium
TCCAATAATATTTTATCGCATTTTGTCAATACCAAGAGGTTGGGCCGCAGGAATTCCTTAATGTCACGGTAATCTTCAATGCCTTTGCCTTCTGCTATCACCCCTGCCTTTGGCACTTTGGATCCACGGTAGGCAGATTCCGAAGGGTACCAGGTGCGCTTGTCTTCCGTAAGTACACCGCCTTTGGCGATCAGTTTTTTCCATTGGGTCTCTGTGAGTTTATCTTTTTTAACTGCTCTCCAATAATCACCGTTCCCATCAATGGTGCCATCGCCGGTTATGGCGATATTGGTAGCGTTGGTTGCAGAAATGGGCGATTCATTTTTTACCGCCGGTAAACCTTCATAGTTTGTTTCGATGAGCTTATACTCATTTTTATCACCGGTAAAAAGAAGCAAGGCGGCACGCTGCACACAAAGATTTACATTGGATTTTAAAACGAGAGGTCCTGTGAGCCAGACACCGGGAGGAATGACCACAACGCCACCGCCTTTTTTATGACAAGCTTCTATTGCTGCATTAATACTTTTTGTATTGAGAGTAACACCATCGGCCTTAGCACCAAACTTCACGATACTGGTGCTGTCTTTTTTAAAGGAGGTACTGGCAATGACCGGTAATTTTTGTGCCTGTATACCAGACCACATGCCCGCGGAAGCGATGAGGACAAATAATTTTTTCATATTACAATAATCGAATGAGCCGCTGGTATTGAATATAAGCGACTACAATTTTAACCTTATTCAGGGGTAATGCCTTGACAATCCGTGGTTTTATTTACGCAATCGTTATCGGCAACGTGACCGGTATGACAATTATGGGATTATGCGGGTTTTACAGCCTGCCGGGTAAGCAGTTTCCATTGCCCGTGATCCTTTACAAAAACCAATAATATCTTAAGGGTTACTGTGCCGGCTTTGTTGTTGTCATTGGTGCGGGCTGATAATGTATGGCGTACGATCCCTGTTTTATTGATCACCTGCACGGACTGATCGGTGATGTCGATTTCCACGAAATCTGACTTGCCGGAAACGAGTTTGTCGATGAAGAGTTTTTTATCATCAAGCATACCGCTGGAATGCCCGTAACTCAATTCATCCATCACAACAGCTTCCAGGTCTTGCTGGTTTCCACTGATCATGGCCATCTTCAATTTTTCTGCAGCTGCTGCAACTGCTCTTTCACTTTTTGTCTGCGCCATAATTCCTGTAAGAAATAAGAAGGAAACCGCGAATACCAAACTGAATTTTTTCATATTTATATTTATTTAAAATCTTTTTGCCATTGGTTTTAGGTCTGTGAGCTCGCTGATCTTTACCGGCCTTTTTAATTGAATACTTTTTCTTGCGGCAATACCTATTAAAATGCTCATGGCTCCTTCCCTTGTACCTGCCATCACATTGTGAGGATTATCTGTGGTATCTGTGAATATCCGCCGCTGCATTCGAACATCTCCGCCACCATGCCCGCCTTTTATCTTCGGTGTAGTGTACACTTCATAGTTCTTGCCAAAATTATCCATAGCGATTATTTCCCTCACTTCACCGGGTATGGCATCATCGGCACTGCTCATTTCAATTGCATGTCTTTTGGCCTGGTCGTCCGGTGTTTTTTGCAGGTAGGGAATGTCTTCCCATGTTTCAATTCTTCCTTTCATCCCGTTGAATGCAATTTGCCAGCCCT
>JAKFCK010000277.1:0-9430 GCA_036676685.1 Chitinophagaceae bacterium
CACCAGCAATACTTTTACTTCTCCACGGTAATCGCTGTCGATAGTTCCGGGTGTATTTAAGCAGGTAATTCCTTTATTCACCGCCAGGCCACTCCTTGGCCGCACCTGTGCTTCATAGCCAAGGGGTATTTCCATGAATATGCCGGTTGGGATAAGGCTTCTTTCAAGTGGCTGTAAAATAAATTCCGAAACCAGCGCAGCTCTCACATCCATACCTGAAGAACCTTCTGTGGCATAGTGTGGCAGAGCATTACCTGAAGTGTTGATAATCTTTACGTTTAATTCAGTCATATATTATAAACTCCTTATTTTTTTATTTGTTCAGCAAAACCGTCGCATACGCAACCAGCCCCTCTTCCCGCCCTGCAAAACCCATCTTTTCGGTAGTGGTTGCTTTTATCGAAATATCATCTTTGGTTATAGCCAGGATGCCCGCAATCTCTTGCTGCATCTGCGGCACGTATAACATGATCTTAGGGCTTTCGAGGCAAACTGTACTGTCGATGTTCACCACGGAATAACCTTTTTCTTTAATGAGCATAAATGTTTTTTGCAAAAGGATCTTGCTGTCGATGCCCTTGTATTGGCTATCTGTATTCGGAAAATGTCTTCCAATATCTCCCAGGCAAAGTGCCCCAAGTAATGCATCGCAGATGGCATGTAGCAACACATCTGCATCACTATGTCCTGTAGCACCCTTATGATGTGGTATATGAATTCCGCCCAACCAGAATTCCCGTCCTTCTTCCAGCTGGTGAAAATCCACTCCCGATCCTATCCTGTATTGCATATGTATATTTCGGCAAAGGTCAGCAAATCTGCTGTATAAAAAAAGCGCCCGTTTAAGAGGGCGCTTTTTTATGATAAAACACAAATATTATTCTGCTTTCGCATCATCAAAGTCAAACGATAATGTAAAACGTAATGTATTAGATAATGGATTCCTGTTGATACCTGTTCCGGAGGGTAACAGGTAAGAAAAGTTTAAACCAAACATATTATAATTTAGTCCTGCCCCTAAAGTGAAATATTTACGATTTCCTTTTTGAGGGCTTTCATAAAAATATCCTGCACGGAATGCGAATTGATTTTTGTACCAATACTCCGCGCCGATAGATGCTGTCACTTCTTTTAGTTCTTCAGAACCCCCACCCGGAGCATCACCAAATGAACTGAACCAGCTGCTCACAACGCCCTTTGAACGGTAATCTACAAGGCCTGCGCTATCACCAACATCCGGAGGGGTAGGCACTAACAATTTATTCAGGTCAAGGGCAAAAGCCAGTTTATTATCTTCGTCAAACACTTTATTATATGCTGCGCCAAGTCCTAAATTGGCTGGAATAAAATCCTTTTGTGATGCATCGCTGGTATAAGAAATTTTTGCTCCCAGGTTACTAAGGGTAGCTCCCCAGTTTAACCCTTCACCTGTTTCATTTAACCCGTTATGAAAGTAATGAAGATCCCCGGCGACGGAAGTGCCTTTTTTATACGAGATACCATTTACTGTACCTCCTGCAAGATCGGAGCTGATATACCGTAGTGATAAGCCTAAACCGTCCTTTTCCGAAAGTTTCCTGGAATAACCTGCATCAATGGCAAATTCCCGGGGGCGAAAATTGTTAAGGGGATTGCCCAGGGCATCCGTGAACTGGATACTTCCCAGGCTAAAATATCTTACGCCCATTGATAAAGCCTGCAACTCATCTAGCTGGTGGTATCCTGCGAGGGTAAGTAAATAAACATCATTCAATCCAAGATCAGTTAACCAGGGTGTATATGTTGCGCCAACCGTTGTTTTACTTGTTGCAAAGGGAATTTTACCTAAATTCCAGAACCCGGAATAAGCATCAGGTGCTGTTGCTATTCCTACATCGCCCATACCACCACTGCGTGCATCGGGAGAAATTCTCAAAAAGGGGACGGCTGTTGTAACTACACTAGGGTTCCGGGTTCCTGTTCCGCTTTGTGCTTTAGCTATAGTGACTCCTCCTGCCATTAACATAACTAATGCAGTTAGTTTCAAAGTTGCTTTTTTCATGCGTATTGTTTGTCTTGGTTAGGTAGACGTACCTCTATAAGCGTTTAATTTATGGTTTTATTGTGCCGGTAAAAATAGGCGAATTCTTCTAATAGGCAATAACATTACAATTTATTGTTAATTTCAGGCCCGGCGCAAAAATTCGCTTACCTGTAGAAAAATAAAAGTCCTACTTAGTTCGTTATCAGCCGAAACCGGGAATCATTTTTTGGGGCCGGCATCACTGTCAACATTTTAACAAATCAACGAAAGCCCGTTCAGGTTGTATATTGTAAATATTGTGGAAACAATGTCGGTTGGCAGGATTCAGTTTGCTATAAAGTATTTATATTCGCAGTTGCTACCCCCCGGTACAATATTAAAGGAAACCTTTCGTTAAATAACTTGCAAAACGAATGCACATGCAAAAAATAATCACCGGAAAAAATCTGGTACTCATCGCAGTAACTATTATTTCATTAAGCGCCTGTAAGAATGGTGGCTTATTTGGAAAGAAAAAAGCGAAGTCTGACGCCACTGGCTGGAACTATGACGACAAGAACATGGGGAACTTCCATGTGGCCAAAGTTAAATACCCTAAAGCCGGACCTGGGCTTGTATTTGTACAGGGCGGTTCCTTTGTGATGGGTGCAAAAGATGAAGATGTAATGGGCGACTGGAACAATGTACCCCGCCGTGTAACAGTACCGTCATTTTTTATTGACGAAAGCGAGGTTGCCAACGTTCATTACAGGGAATACCTGTATTGGTTGGAAAATACCTTTAGTGGAGATACCTCTATTATGTATAAGGCATTGCCTGATACGCTCGTTTGGAGAGAAGAACTGGCCTATAACGAACCATATGTAGAATATTATTTCCGGTACCCTTCTTATAACTACTACCCTGTAGTTGGTGTGAGCTGGCAGCAGGCTCATGACTATTGTATCTGGAGGACAGACAGGGTTAACGAATTGAACCTTATGCAAAAAGGTTACCTAAAGAAAGATGCTGCCAAAAGAGAAATGTCTGGTGGTGGTGCCGAAGGTTCATTCAATACTGAAACTTACTTATTAAATCCAGACCTTATACAAGGAAGGGGTAAACCAAAAAAATCTGACCTGAAAGATGTTAATGGCAAACCGCGTTCAATCGTTAGAATGGAAGATGGTATTTTAAATATGGGTTACAGGCTGCCGACAGAAGCTGAGTGGGAATATGCTGCATATGGCTTGTATGATCAAAACCCGAATCCGCGTAAAAAAGAAAAGAAATCAGGTGAGGAATTACGTTCCAACCAACAAATATATTCCTGGGCTAACAACCCGAATGGCCTTCGTGATAATCGTCGCGGAAGCTGGCAGGGTAAGTTTCTTGCAAACTTTAAACGCGGTAGTGGTGATAACATGGGTATCGCCGGTGGTTTGAATGACAGGGCTGCAATCCCAGGAAATATCAAATCTTTCTATCCAAATGCATTTGGTTTATACAACATGAGTGGTAACGTAAGTGAGTGGGTGGGTGACGTGTACAGGCCGATGACATCTACAGATGCACAGGATTTTAACTATTTCCGTGGTAATAAATTCCAGAAATATTATAAGAACAGTGCCGGTGAATACGAAAGAGATAGTCTGGGTAGACTTAAGAAGACAGATATTTCTGATGAAGAAGTAAAGAATCGCAGGAACTACCAGAAAAACAACGTGATCAACTATCTTGATGGTGACACTGCCAGCCAGGTTTTCTACGGTTACGGCGTTACATCATTGATCAGCGACAAATCAAGGGTTATCAAAGGTGGTAGCTGGAACGACAGGGCTTATTGGTTATCTCCGGGCGCACGCAGGTTTATGGAAGAAGACCAGGGCGCAAGTACCGTAGGTTTCAGGTGTGCTCAAACTTACCTTGGTCCTCCGGAAGGTAAAGGTTTCAGGGAAGGCAACAACTTCCTGAAAAGAAAACAAAACTCCAGGAAAAAGTAATTTGAAATAAACAATGGCTAAAAACCTCCCCAAGCGGGGAGGTTTTTTTATTCTTAATAGTATATTGCAATCCTCTATTTTCAACTTTATGGATATAAGATCACTGTATGCACTGTACCTTCAGTATCCTTCTGTGCAGACGGATACCAGGAAACTGGAACCCGGGGATATTTTTTTCGCATTAAAAGGCCCAAACTTTAATGGCAACCATTACCTGGAACAGGCTTTGGGTGCAGGTGCCTCCTATTGCGTGTCTGATGAAGCCCCAGCCGTAGATAATGAAAAGATTATCCGGGTGACCGATAGCTTACAAACCCTACAGGACCTTGCCAAGATGCACCGGGAACAGTTTTCAATCCCATTCCTGGCCATTACCGGAAGTAATGGAAAGACCACCACCAAGGAGCTGGTGAGCCAGGTGTTATCCACGCAATTAAAAACTTATACAACAGAGGGAAACCTGAATAACCACATCGGTGTGCCACTCACGATATTAAAAATTAAACCGGGTGCCGAAATGGCTGTTGTGGAAATGGGGGCGAACCACCTTAAAGAAATCGAAAGTTATTGTGGGTATGCTCAGCCTACGCATGGCCTGATCACCAATTGCGGCAAGGCTCACCTGGAGGGCTTTGGCAGTGAGGATGCGATAAAAAAGGGCAAGGGGGAATTGTTTGACTGGCTCAGAAAAAACGATGGCACGGCTTTTATAAATTCAGACTATGAATACCTGCGACAGATGAGCGGGGGAATTAAAAACCTCATCACCTACGGCACCGGCGATGCCAGCCTGGTAGGAAAGGTTGTAAGCGATGAGATGTACCTTGAAGTTTCGGTGACGGGGGAGGTAATGATCCCTTCAATAAAAACGCAACTGGTAGGTGGATACAATTTACCGAATATCCTTGCAGCCGTCAGCATTGGAAACCACTTCGGTATAACCGATAAAAATATACAATCCGCCCTGGAAAATTATGTACCTACAAACAGCAGATCGCAATTGTTGCAGAAAAACAGCAATAAAATTATACTGGATGCATACAATGCTAACCCTAATAGTATGCAGCTGGCTATTGAGAATTTTGCCCATATGGCGGGGGATAAAAAGGTGCTTGTACTTGGGGGTATGATGGAACTGGGTGAAGGCAGCGTAAAGGAACATACTGCCATAGTAGATATCATCAAACAATACCAATGGCACAAAGTGGCACTGGTGGGAAAGGATTTCGAGGATCTCCCCGCCGGGATTGCACATTTTAGAGATGTTACTGAGGCAAAACAATGGTACCAGTCGCAGGGGTTCGAAAACGCCCAGGTACTTATAAAAGGATCCAGGAGTATGCAGATGGAAAAGGTAATAGAATGATTTTATTAAGCCAAGAATTGACCTTACATTTGCATCCCGGTTAAATTAACCAAGTTCTTTTATATTTTTATGGAGACGTGTCCGAGTGGTTGAAGGAGCACGCCTGGAAAGTGTGTATACGGGTAACTGTATCGAGAGTTCGAATCTCTCCGTCTCCGCTCAATTTCCTTTTCAACGTACGAGTAGTTGAAGGAGTCCCGAACGCTTTCGGGAGAAAGTGTATATACGGGTAACTGTATCGTCCCGAAGGATTTCGGGACGAATCTCTCCGTTTCCGCTCAATTTCCTTTTCAACGATAGGGCAGATAATCATCCACATGCACAGCCACAATGCATCCGTGTTTACTTACCGTCTGCCAGAAGAAGCTCACCGGTCCCCAACTTGTGTATTAAATACCTCACAAAAGTGAAAAATATCAGCTTTCCCTGAAATTAATGACAAAAGGCTTCAATAAACCCGCCTAAGTTAAACCATCAAAAATGGACAGGACTTTGCATAAATGTGATATTGAACCACCCTATACAAACCGGATCTTACTTTCAAATTTCAAAAGTGTTCCAAACAAGTCAAATGATCCCGCAGTAACAACGGAGCATGGGCCAGTATGCAATAACAAAAAACACAGATAACCAGATAAATAACAATGACCGCAGTTACAAAAAAAGTTTTTGAAGAAGCCGGAAACCAGGTTTCTTTTATGTCTGATTTTTTCGGGAATATTTTTTCCAGGGGATTTGAAGGAAATGAATTTATACGTCAGTGTTACATTATTGGTTACAAGTCTATTTCGCTCGTAGGAATAACAGGCTTCATCCTGGGTTTTGTGATGACGCTTCAATCGGAACCCACAATGGAAGAATTTGGCGCAGCTAGTTTTGTCCCGGGTATGGTAGCGATATCTATAATCAGGGAAATCGGGCCGGTTATTATCGCACTGATATGTGCGGGTAAAATATCTTCCAGTATCGGTGCAGAACTTGGCAGCATGAAAGTAAGTGAGCAGATTGATGCAATGGAAGTGTCGGGTGCAAACCCCATTCAATACCTGGTGGTTACACGGATCCTGGCATGTACTATCATGATTCCTTTGTTGACATTGATGGCCGACGGACTGGCACTCCTTGGTGGTTTTGCAGCTTCTAATCTAAGTGGCAACTATTCGTTTTCCTTATATTTTAATAAAGCATTTTCCGTGCTTACATTTGTAGACCTCATTCCTGCTTTTATAAAAACGATCTTTTTCGGATTCGCCATAGGGTTTGTCGGATGTTACAAAGGGTATAATTCAAACCGGGGTACTGAGAGTGTGGGAGTGGCCGCTAATTCTGCAGTGGTAAATGCATCATTATGGATCATCCTGCTCGATGCAATAGCAGTACAGCTTACATCCGTATTTGCATACAATTAATCTTATGAATCAAACAAAAAATATTTCACTGCATAATGCTGACAGATCTCAACCGGTTATCCAATTGCGGAACCTGAAAAAGTCATTTGGAAAAAAAGAGGTTTTGCAAGATATTAATATGGATCTCTACAAAGGTGAAAACCTGGTGGTGCTGGGAAAATCAGGTACAGGTAAATCTGTTACCATCAAATGCATGGTAGGCTTACTTACGCAGGACCAGGGAAGCGCAATCGTTTTGGGTAAAGAGGTGAATGAATTAAAAAATGCAGAACTAAAAGAGTTAAGAGCTAAAGTTGGATTCCTGTTCCAAAGTGCGGCATTGTATGATTCTATGACGGTGCGGGAAAATCTTGAATTTCCACTTACGAGAGTTCTAAAGCTAAAAGATGGTGATGAAATACGCCAACGAATTGAGGAAGTACTGGAGGCAGTAGGATTGGCGAGTGCAATTGATGCTATGCCATCTGATCTGTCAGGCGGAATGAGAAAGAGAATTGGCCTGGCAAGGACACTGATTCTTAAGCCGGAGATCATGTTATATGATGAGCCTACCACCGGCCTTGATCCCATTACGTCCCGGGAGATCAGCGAATTGATCCTGGAGATGCAAAAAAAATATAAAACGTCCTCTATTATCATTACACATGATATGGCATGTGCCGAAATCACATCAGATAGAGTGTTAGTTATGAATGAAGGTAAGATCATAGCAGAAGGCAGTTTTGATGAACTGCAAAATTCACAGGATGAACTTGTGGGTTCATTTTTTAAATAATATTATGAAAACAACAACATCACAAAAAATTCGAATCGGGATTTTTACCCTCGTAGGCATCGCGCTTTTGCTCATCGCTATTTTCCTGATCGGTAAAAACCAAAACATGTTTGGAGACACTTTTAAGATCTATGGCACTTTCAATACGGTTGGAGGCCTGCAGGTTGGTAACAACATCCGTTTTGCCGGCATAAACGTGGGGACGGTAGAAAATATTTCTATTGAGTCCGATACTGTGGTTAGGGTAGATATGGTATTGGAATCGAAAATAAAGCCGTTTCTTAAAACAACTTCTTTGGCAAGTATTGGCTCCGACGGCTTGATGGGCGATAAACTTGTGATGATAGCCGTAGGGGAACCAGGATCAGTGCTATTGAAAGAAGGTGATAAAATACGGACAGTAAATCCTCTCGATTTCGATAAAACCATTGCCAGGCTTACCAAGGTTGCTGAAAATGCGGAAGTATTAACAGGATCCCTTGCAGATATGTCTGTGCAGCTTAGCCAGGGTAAAGGAAGTTTAGGAAGACTTATTTATAACGATAATATGGCTTTGGCAATGGAAGGTGCAGTAAATAATGTAAGAACCATGACCGGCTCACTTGCCGGGATTTCAGGCGAGATAAAAGCAGGCCGCGGATCTATAGGGAGACTGGTATACAAAGATGATTTAGCTAAAAGCCTTGAAGGTACTGCGGCAAATGCACAGACCACAATGGCTACAATTAATGATGCTGCATATGGCTTCAGTGAGAATATGAAAGCATTGCAGGGCAATATTTTATTCCGCGGTTATTTTAGAAAAAAAGCTAAAGCAGCAGAAAAAAATAAACAGGACTCCCTAGTGAATATGACAGATAGTACCGAGATAGAATTGGATGAAGCCGATTTAAAAGAAATACAGGAGGCTGCAGAAAAAGCTGAGCAGGAAATAATCAAACGGAAAACAGCGCCTAAGAAGGTTGATCAATAGACTTTGAGTTATTTTGAATACTGAATCTTAAATGTTGAACAAGGGTTCATGATTTAATAGCATCATCAATGTACCGCAGGCTTATTGAAAAGTTTTTCTGCGTTTGCAGTGGTTGTTAAATCTATCTCCTTTATTGAAACATTTTTTATTTCTGCAATTTTTTTAACTACCTCCACGAGATAACTGCTTTCATTTCTTTTTCCGCGGTAAGGTACAGGGGAAAGATAAGGTGCGTCTGTTTCTAAAACGATATGCGAAAGGTCGATATTTTTTAAGACCTGGTCCAGCCCTGATTTTTTATAAGTAACGACTCCCCCGATACCCAATAAAAAATCAAGCTCTATAATTTGTCTTGCTTCATTTTCTGAACCGCCAAAACAATGGAATATTCCTTTCAGTCCTTTTCCTTTATAGCTACCAACCACGTCAATTGTTTCCTGCATGGCATTCCTTGTGTGCAGCACAAGGGGCAAATCATACTGTAGCGCAAGTTTTATTTGCTCATGCAACGCATCATATTGCTGCTCACGGAATGTGGTGTCCCAGTAAAAATCCAGTCCCGCCTCCCCTATGGCGGCAAAGGATCTTTTTTGAAGCTGCTCTTTTACGAAATCAAGCTCCTCCTCATAGCCTGCGTTCACTGAACAGGGGTGAAGACCGATCATTGCGTGACATTTTCCGGGGTATTTTGCCTCCAGGGCAAACATAATTTCTGCCGTGCTTTTATCAATGGCAGGAAGGTAAAAGCTTTCTACACCTGCCTTTTCGGCTCTCCCCATTACCCCCTCAATATCTGACTCAAGCTCTTCGGAATACAGATGGCAATGTGTATCAATCATATGTTTATTTATGAGAAATATTTAATAAAAAAGGCTAAAATAAATTTTGGTTAATAAATTCTT
>JAKFCK010000278.1:0-8628 GCA_036676685.1 Chitinophagaceae bacterium
CATGGTGTTGCGGTGATGGTAGAAACAGCCACCGACAATCCCACCCGCACTGTGGCCAACGTAAGGATGCATTTTACAAAAGGCCATGGCTCCCTGGGTACAAGCGGAAGCGTTGGTTTTGGTTTTAACCACATGGCAGAATTTAAAATAAAAGCTGCCGGTCAAAACGTAGATGACCTGGAACTGGAACTGATCGATTTTGGCCTGGAAGAAATTGGCGAGTATGCGGAATGCAATATCGTGATCCGGACGCCATTCAACGAATACGGCAATATGAGTAAAGCCCTGGAAGAAAAAAAGATAGAGGTGATCACAGCAGAACTTACCCGCGTTCCGACCACTACTGTTGAACTGGGAGAAGAGGAAGCCAACGAGGTTTTAAAACTGGTAGACAGGCTGGAGCAGGATGATGATGTGCAGAAAGTGTATCATAATTTGAAATGACAATTGCCGTTGCTTATAAATGAACAAAACCCGATATAATCGGGTTTTTCTTTTTTAAATTCAATCCAGCCGGAATGATATTTTGCATACAACACCATATGTGGTAACCTTTCCATCTTTTACATGTGCTTTAATATCCTTCACGTACACAGAATCAATATTTCTTACTGTTTTTGCCGCTTCGGTTACGGCGTTTTGAACGGCATCCTCGATACCTGTTGTTGAGGACGAAATGACTTCAATAACTTTTACAATTGGCATGGTGTGTAGATTTAGTGTTTGAAAAAATGTTTGCACTTTTAAGGTACAAATAATTAAGCAAGAGACAATGGGCAATAAGCAATGGGCAATTGTCCATTGCTTATTGCCTATTCCCTACTCCGCCATCATTTCTTCCACTACCCTGATCACATCCTCTGTATTGGGTTTGGCAACATAATCACCATCACTGCCATACCCTGGCCTGTGCGCTTTTGCTGTGAGGGTGCGGGGAGACACATCCAGGTATTGATAACCTTTTTGTGCTTCCATCACATGATTATACATAAAAGCTGATGCACCACCCGGAACATCTTCATCTACAAATAATATCCGGCTGGTTTTTTTGAGGGATTGTACAATGCCATGATGAATATCAAAAGGCAGCAGCGTCTGCACATCGATCACTTCGCATTGTATATCAGTTTTCTCAAGGATAGCCGCAGCCTCCATCACGATACGGAGCGTGGATCCATAGCTCACGATGGTTATATCTTCTCCCTCTTTTATCACTTCAGGGATACCGAGGGGAACGGTATAGTCTAACAAATTTGCCGGTAATTTCTCTTTGAGCCTGTATCCATTCAGGCATTCGATCATGAGAGCAGGGTCGTTCGCCTGCAATAACGTATTGTACATGCCCACCGCCTGTGTCATATTTCGGGGTACGCAAACGTACATCCCCCTAAGGGCATTAATGATCATACCCATGGGTGACCCGCTATGCCAGATACCTTCCAGCCTGTGGCCACGTGTTCGCACGATCAGTGGAACACTTTGCTGGCCGGCTGTTCGGAAATGCGTGGTAGCAACATCATCACTCAACGGCTGAAGGCCGTATAACAGGTAATCCAGGTATTGAATCTCTGCAATGGGCCGCAATCCACGCAGGGCCAGTCCTATGCCCTGTCCCATAATGGTAAGTTCCCTGATGCCGGTGTCAAAGATTCTGTCGGCACCATGTTTTTCCTGCAGCCCGCTGAATCCCTGGTTCACATCCCCGATATAACCAAGATCTTCCCCGAACGCCACCACTTTGAGATTGCTGCCGAAAAGCTTGTCGAAATACTTGTTCAATACCTCAAACCCGTTTACGAGGGCAGAATAATCATCATATTCAACAGGGTGCACCGGCACTTTCAGGGCCGACTTTGCACCTTCATTATATAAATGTGAATCATACATCACGGCTGTTTCTGCCTGCAGTCGTGTGTAATAGTTTTTAACGGCTGCTGCTTCCGCGTTGTTTTTGGGTAAATGCCGCAGGCAGGAAAACAGTGTTTTTAATACATCCCTGCGCAGGGGTTCACGGTTGGCCTGCAAGTCTGCTACCAGCGCTTGCACCTGTGGGTGAACGGCCATCGCCGGTTGTAAAACGGCTACTGTATCAGATACCATCGCCCTGATAGGTGCAATATATTTTTCCCAGGCTTTTTGTTTGCCTTCTTTTACATATTGCCCGGCTTTGATCTCTATCTCCCTCAATTCTTCCTCCTCGGCAAGGGCGTTTTCCAGGAGCCATTCCCTCATCTGCCTGATGCAATCCCATTCTCTTTCCCATGCGAGCCTGCCGGCATTTTTGTACCGCTCGTGGCTGCCCGAAGTGGAATGGCCCTGTGGTTGGGTGATCTCTTCAACATGAAACAATGCGGGGATATGGGTGTCCCGTATTTTTTGTATGGCTGATTCCAGCACCTCGCACATACCGGCATAATCCCAGCCCTTTAATTTATAGATATCAATACCGTTACTGTTTTCCCGCTGTTGCATACCGGCCAGGGAATCAGAAATAGAGGCTTTGATCGTCTGGTATTTTTTGGGCACCGAGATCCCGTAGCCGTCATCCCAAACAAAAGCGGCCAATGGCACCTGCAACACACCGGCAGCATTAATGGTCTCCCAGAAATGGCCTTCGCTGGTTGATGCATCGCCGATAGTGCTGAAGCAAATTTCGTTTCCATGATCACTCAGGTTGGTCAGTTGGTCCAGGCCGGGTGCATTGCGAAATACTTTTGAAGCAAAAGCAAGTCCAAGTGCCCGGGGCATCTGGCCAGCTGTAGGAGCTATATCACTGGAAATATTTTTTAGTTGCGCGAGTGGCATCCAGTTGCCGTTTTCATCTACCATCTTAGTGGCAAAATGAGCGTTCATTTGCCGGCCGGCACTGAAAGGCTCATTTTTCACGTCAGGATCAGCATATAACTGGGCAAAAAACTGCTCCACGGTAGCCAGCCCGGCTGCAAACATGAAGGTTTGGTCCCGGTAATAGCCGGAACGGAAATCGCCCGGCTTAAAAAATTTGGCCATCGCCAGCTGGGCTACTTCTTTTCCATCCCCGAATATGCCGAATTTAGCTTTCCCTGTCAATACTTCTTTTCTTCCCAACAGGCTGGCCTCCCTGCTTTCACAAGCAATTCTATAATCTCTTAACACTTCCTTGCGGAAGGTTTCATAACTTAATTGTTGCTCCAAAGCAGCATCTGAGATGTTAATTGATTCCATATAGCAATAAATTAAAGCAAAAATATTGAATTTGAGCTTGTTTGTTAAAAAATGATAAAAGCCCTAACAATTTACCCGGCATTAAAACGTTTTATTATCTTTGATTCTCCATTATAAAATCACACAAATGAAAAAAATACTATTCTTATCTTGCTTTAGTTGTTTCTCGTTAGTAATGTATGCACAGCACGAAGGGCATAACCACGCGGCGGCTGCACCGGCTACTGCTGCAAAAGCGGCAGTAACGCCCAAACCAGCTGAGGAAGTCCTTTCGCTGAAGGAAACAGAACATGATTTCGGTAAAATCCCACAAGGAAAACCAGTCACTACTGTATTTACTGTAACTAATTCCGGTAAAACGCCATTGAAAATAGATAACGTGCAGGCGAGTTGCGGTTGTACTACTCCGGAGTGGGAGAAAGAAAAAGCTATTGAGCCCGGAGCGACCTCAAAAATCACCGTGGGCTACAATGCTGCCGCTGAAGGTCCTTTCAATAAAACCATTACCATCACTTACAATGGTACCCAGTCCAAGCAATTGGCTATTAAAGGCGAAGTTTGGAAAACCCCGGCTGCCAGTGCACCTGCAAACGGAGCAAACGACCTGAAAAATTAAAACCGTTTAAACATACGTTATGAAAAAATTATTCATTACCCTATTGGCATTCACAGTTTCCGGAGTAGCTATAGCGCAGAAAAAAGTTGCCGAAGTTGCCCAATTCAAATCTGAAACTATCGACTTAGGTAAAATAAAAGTGGGCAATCCCTCCACTGCTGTTTTTTCTGTAGTAAATATTGGTAAGCAGCCACTTATTATTGAAACGGCCAATCCTACCTGCGGCTGTACCATTGGTGATTACACAAAAGCGCCGATAGTTCCCGGTAAAAAAGGCGAGATCAAAGCTACTTACAACGCGGCAAGCCTGGGTGCATTCGAAAAGACCCTTACTGTAAAATTTGCCGGTATCGATGAATTAAAAAGCATCACCATCAAGGGAGAAGTCCTGAGCGCCGAAGATTTTTCAAAGTTAGCGCCTGCTGCCCCTGTAAAAAAGACGGCAGCCTTAAATAACGGCAAAACAACGGTTGCAAAAAAAACAACAGTTGTAAAAAAGAGTTAACCAGTTCTACACTGATATAAAAAAACTCCGGGGTTGATTCCCGGAGTTTTTTGTTACCCGCGATATTTATTCAACTCAACAAACATCCCCGGCATGTTCATCAACGCAATTGAAAATGTAGGCAACTATACCAGGCCCGTGCACACCATTTCGCGGACCTACGGAGGTAAAAAAGTAACCCCCGGGGCAGGCACTTTATTTTTTGTGAATGAGCAGGGTTTTGCTATCACCTGTAAGCATATCGCTGAAATGTTGCTTTCTTCGGAGCAGATCAATCAACATTACCAGCAATTTAAGCAGGAAAGGCAGCAGGTGCTGCAGCAGCCTAAGCACCAGCAATTAATGAAAGGACTGGAACTTAAATACCGGTACAAAGCCGACACCCTGCTGCAACTGAAAAATAATTTCGTGGATTGTGTGGACAAGATGAGTGGTTTCACTGTGCATATGCATCCAACGCTGGACCTGGCGATCATAAAATTCAACGATTACAATAACCTGCACTACCGCGATTTCGCAAAATTCGTTAAAGATGAATCCCAGGTCAAACAGGGTAAATTCCTTTGCCGGCTGGGTTTTCCGTTCCCTGAATTCAGCAATTATTCTTTTAATACCGATACGGATGATATCGAATGGACAGATACCGGCGTAAATGTATCGCCCCGTTTTCCCATAGAAGGCATGGTGACACGGTTCCTTGCAGACCAGGCAAACGGCTTGTATGGAATAGAAATGAGTACCCCCGGCCTGCGTGGCCAAAGTGGCGGGCCGTTATTTGATACACATGGCCTTGTATACGGAATGCAGTCCAGCACCAAACACCTTCACCTGGGTTTCGACATGGTGGATACCGAGATCATGGTAAACAATACGGTAAAAAAAGTATCAGATTATTCTTTTATCCACCTGGGACAGTGTATACATGTAAACGTGATCAAAGCTTTTTTAAGGCAGCATTCTGTAAAATTCTACGAAGAATAAAACAGTCTGCTGACCGGCCACGTTAACATCTCCCTGATTTGATCAAATCTTTTCGCTTCCATCTAAATGACAGTATTAAATCATTTAAACATGGTTTTTGAACGGTGCATTACGGATTCATAATTATCTTTGCGGAATGCTAAAGATCAGTAACCGCGGGCACGAAATGCCTGCTTCTCCCATTCGCAAACTGGTGCCATTTGCCGAAGCTGCCAAGAAAAAAGGCATTACTGTATTTCACCTGAATATCGGGCAACCGGATATCGAAACGCCAAAACTCTGCCTGGATGCCGTGAAAAATTGTGACCTGAAAGTGTTGGAGTATAGTCACAGCGCAGGCAATGAAAGCTATCGGAAAAAACTGGTGAAATATTATGCCCACAACAATATTGACGTAACTGCGAACGATATTATTATCACCACCGGCGGAAGCGAAGCGATCCTGTTTGGATTTATGGCCTGTATGGATGCCGGTGACGAGGTCATCATACCCGAACCTTTTTATGCCAACTATAATGGGTTTGCCATCCAGGCGGATGTGGTGGTAAAACCTATCAGCAGCAGCATTGAAACAGGGTTTGCATTGCCACCGATCGAAGATTTTGAAAAAGCGATCACGCCGAAAACCAGGGCAATCGTTGTCTGTAATCCCAATAACCCTACCGGATATCTCTACAGCGCTGCGGAAATGGAAACCCTTAAACAGATCGTGCTGAAGCATAATTTATACCTGTTTGCTGATGAAGCTTACCGCGAATTTTGTTATGAGGGCACCCATACCAGCGCTATGCACCTGCATGGTGCAGAGCAGCATGTGGTGCTGATGGATACGATCAGTAAAAGATACAGTGCCTGCGGTGGAAGGATCGGCGCCTTTATCACGAAGAACAAAACTGTTCTGGATGCGGCAATGAAATTTGCACAGGCAAGGTTAAGCCCCCCGTTTTATGCCCAGGTATTGGGAGAAGCAGCCATTGATCTGCCGGAGAATTACTTTGATACTACTAAAGCAGAATACAAACTGCGGAGAGATACCATCGTAAAAAGATTAAATGATATGCCAGGTGTATTTTGTCCTAACCCCGGTGGCGCATTTTATGCGATGGCGCGGCTGCCGATAGATGACAGTGATAAGTTCTGTCAATGGTTATTGGAGGAGTTTAGTTACCAGGGTAAAACGGTTATGCTTGCCCCCGCCACCGGATTTTACAGCACACCCGGCCTAGGCAAAAATGAAGTAAGGCTGGCTTATGTGTTAAATGTGGATGCCATTCACCTGGCAATGGATTGCCTGGAAAAGGCATTGTTGCAATACCCTGGTCGGATGGTTGCCCAGGAACAGCTGGTCTCGGCGATTTAAGCGTACTCGGAACGGAAAATTGTCTTAAAAGGAAGGAATATCAAAAAAGTGCCCAAACAGGCACTTTTTTGATGCCGTGAAAAAGCTACCGCACAAAAACATCTTTCATCAAAAAACCTTTGAACGTGAACCATTGGGAGTAAAACACGTACCGCCCCTGCAGTTCCCTGCCGGAAACCGCATACCAGAGCCAGATGGCTACAGACACACCCCATTTAAACAGGAATTCAAAAAACTTAAGGATCACTGCAGGGTAACCATCCTTAAGGCGTACACGAAGTTTTTCCTCGTTGCCCGTTTTAAGGTAAAGCGTGCGCAGGTAACTAAACTGCAACCGCCGTCCCGGTATATTATGGTAAACCAATGCACCGGGCACATAATATATGCGGTGGTTGATATTTTTAATGACCAGGTAAATGTATTTATCATCGCCCCTGAATGTGAGTAAGGTATTAAACCCCCCGATCTGCTGCAGGTATTTTTTCTTGTAGGCCATATTACAACCAATGGGGTATTTCATTCTTCCTTTAAATAACCGGGTGCTGCCACCAAGGTCTACATGCGCGATGAAACCATCCAGCCAACGACTCATCCATTCCGGTTTTGGTTTTTCACTGTACTTTGGCAGGATCCTGCCACCAGCCCCCGCGGCATCCGGGTGATCAGTAAAAAACGCCAGGTAATTTTCCAGCAGATCTGGTTCAGCTTCCGCATCGTCATCCAGGTAAACCAAAATATCTCCCTTGGCTTCATGTATGCCCCGGTCCCTGCCGAATGACACTCCTTTTTGTGCCTCAAACACATACCGGAATGGGAGTTCCGGGTGATCGGAAAGAAAGGATTTAACGAGAGTGGCCGTATCATCTGTGCAATGGTTATCTACGATAATTACCTCGTACCTTGTTTTGGAAAGTGTCTGGTTAGCCAGGTTTTCCAGGCATTTAATGATATAGGCCTGCCTGTTATAGGTACTGATAATGACGCTGATGAAAGACGTAAATTCACTCATAATAATCCGCAAAGAAAAGCATAATTAATTATTCCTTGTTTTATCGGAACAATGCAGCCCCGTACAAACCTGCCGGGTGATAGTGTAACGATGGATTACGATATTTAACAGGCAAACCAGACTACGGTAAAATTGTGCTAACTTTTACCACATGATAAGTAATATTTGTAGCTGGATCTTCAGGTTGACAGGTTGGAAAACAGATGGCAACTTTCCTCCGCAACTAAAAAAATGTATCATTATCGCAGCACCCCATACCAGTAACTGGGACTTCTGGTACAGTATGGCCACTTTCGCCATTTACAAGTTACCTATCCGGTTTACAGTAAAAAAAGAATGGATGCGTTTTCCTTTTTCTCTTTTGATGAAACCACTTGGTGGTATTGCTATAGACAGAACTCCAAGGGGAGCCGGCAACGAAAGACAAAGTTTTATAGAGGTAATGACCGGGCTCTTTAATGAGCGGGAGGAATTGATCATTTTGATCACACCGGAAGGTACCCGCAGCAGGCGGGAAAAATGGAAGAAAGGTTTCTACCATATTGCCAAGGCGGCCAATGTCCCCATCCTCATGGGGTATGTTGATTATGCAACCAAAACCACCGGCGTGTGCAATCCCCTTTACCCTGGTGATTATGAAACCGACATGAGGACCATCATGGCGTTTTACAAAAATATCCATCCAAAGTTTCCGGAAAAATTTTCAGTAGATACAGAATTTGATTAAAGAATATTTCACTAAATAAAAATGCAGCACCAGGTGCTGCATTTTTATTTAGTTTTATCTCGCCCCGGGGGCGCAATGGGACCTTATGTATTGGGTGTAAAGTGTTACCAGGTGTTTAAAAGTACCTTCCCCTTCGCTTATACTGTGTGTGCGGTTGGGATACGACATCAGCTGAAACTGTTTATTGTATTTTACCAACTCATTGATCAGTACCTCGGCATTGCTG
>JAKFCK010000279.1:0-5278 GCA_036676685.1 Chitinophagaceae bacterium
CGGCGTGGTGGAGGAGATCAGGCAAAAGATTGAAGCAAGTATTCAATTGCCCGAAGGCTACAGGATAGAATATGGCGGGCAGTTTGAGTCAGAAGCAGCCGCATCAAAAACCTTATTACTTACATCTCTGCTTGCATTACTGGTGATCTTCTTTTTACTCTACATGGAGTTTAAAAATGTAAAGATCTCAATCATCATTTTATTAAACCTTCCGCTTGCTTTAATAGGCGGGGTCTTGAGTGTCTGGCTTACCTCGGGCATCCTGAGTATTCCCGCTATCATCGGGTTCATTACGTTGTTTGGTGTGGCCACACGAAATGGTATCCTCCTGGTATCACATTATAAAACCTTGCAGGCAGAAGGATTGAGTTTATATAACACGATTATACAAGGCTCCAAAGATCGGTTGAGCCCTATCCTAATGACAGCTTTAACGGCAGGGCTTGCATTGATACCACTGGCTATTGGTGGCGATTTGCCGGGTAATGAAATTCAGAGCCCGATGGCAAAAGTAATTTTAGGCGGGCTGTTAAGTTCTACATTGCTGAATTTATTTATTGTGCCAATTGTTTACTTTTTAGCAAACAGGAGTGAAATGAAGATCATTAAATCGTAGTACCCAATCCCTTGTTTTTAAAATTGAATTCAATCATGATAAAATATTGCATCCTTCTACTTATTCTATCCGGCCTGGTGCGGGTGAGCCCAGCACAGGACCCGGTAGCAGCTATTGTTTCCGCAGTTGAAAAAAATAATAAATCCCTCGGGTCAAACAAAAAATACTGGCAGGCAAAACAGGCAGAATATAAAACAGGTCTTACTCCTTACGATCCGGTGATAGAGTATGATTACCTCTTTGGCTCACCGGTGGGTGCCGGTAACCAAAAGGATTTCAGTATTACCCAGCGGATGGATTTTCCAACGGTCTACAGGCAAAAAAAAGAATTGTCCGGCCGGCAGGTCGCCCAAACTGAATTACAGCAACAGGTGTACAGGCAGGCTATTTTACTGGAAGCAAAATTGTTGATGCTTCACCTCATTTACCTAAATAAAAAAAGTGCAGAATTACACCGACGTTTAGTCCGCACCCAACAATTAGTGCAGGATTACCAAAAAAAGTTGGACCAGGAAGATGTAATCATCCTTGACGTGAACAAAGCAAAATTACAATTGCTCAATATTAAACATGAAACGGAATTGAACGAAAATGAAAGGCAGGCTTTGCTGACAAAACTTTCCGAATTGAACGGCGGCATCCCGGTTAATTTTATGGATACCACTTATCCTGCTGTTCCGTACGTCCCGGATTTTGAAACTTTAGACAGCACCATCGAAGCCAACGATCCTATCATCAAAGTTTATGAACAAGAGAAGAGGATTTTGCAACAACAAATTGCTGTGCAAAAAGCCATGAACCTGCCTAAGTTTGAAACGGGTTATCATTCCCAGGGTATACTTGGTCAGAGCTACAGGGGATTCCATGCAGGTTTTTCCATTCCCTTATGGGAAAATAAAAACAGGCTGAAAACCACAAAATCAAATGTTGAATATGCTACGGCCAATACAGAAACCCACCGATTGGAACATCGCCTGGAAAATAAACAATATTATGATCAGCTGGAAGTAAGATCAAACATGCTGCAGGAGTATACAGCATTGTTATCATCGCTAAACAACAGCATCCTGCTAAACAAAGCGCTCACCCTTGGGCAGATCACCATCATTCAATTTTTTTATGATGAGAGTTTTTATTTTACCGCTTATGATAAGTACCTGCAGGCAGAATGGGAATACCAGCGTGCTTTAGCCAGGTTATATAAATATCAATTGTAATTACCGGGATGTGTCCCGTGTTGGAAAATAACCGGAACTTTTATGGCATAAAATTTAGAACATAACATTCTGTGTTCAAAATTTATCTTATTGAAGCATTTATACATTAAGTTCCGGCTTGCCTGCTTGACTGCACTGCTACTTTTCTCCGTTAATATAGCAGCCCAAAGTGTGGAAACTTTTCCGTCTTCTGTAAAAGTTGCCGCGGGTGAGCAGTATAAAAGATCATTCCTTTACAAATGGCTCTGGGGCAAAAACCGCAGGGAAGAGTGGATCGTGCCGGTTCAGGTTACTTGCGTGCAACTGGACACGGTATTTGGAGGATTAATGCCCTATAAAAAAGGCGGAGGAAATGAGTCAAAATCATTGCGCCTGAGGTCTGCTGCAGGAAAAGAATATGTACTACGCTCTTTAGACAAATCAAGAAAAGATGTGATACCCGGGCTCCTGAAGCACACGCCCGTGGGCGGCATCATACAGGATGGTGTGTCCATGTCCTATCCCTATGCTGCATTGGCTGTACCTATAATGTTAGACCATGCGGAAATTCCCCATACCCGGCCGAAGCTCGTATATATCCCACAGCAGGCGAGCCTGGATTCCTTTAACGAACGTTATGCAAACGACCTGTATTTCCTGGAAGAACGGCCGGATGGCGACTGGAGCGGCGAGAGCCACCTCGGCAATTTTCATAAATTCCTCAGTACGCTGGACCTGTTGCGAAAAGCCCTCCGGGATAACGTGTATATGGCCGATCAACAAACATTTATTAAAGCCAGGCTCTTTGACATTTTAATTGCCGACTGGGACCGGCACCATGATAACTGGCGCTGGGGATTGGTTCCAGGGAGCAGCAAACAATATCTCCCGGTACCACGTGATCGCGACCAGGCCTTTTTTACGAGGGATGGGATATTGACAAAAATTATGGTACCCCTCACGAGGGTGCGCTTCATGCAGAACTTCGATTATAAAATAAAAAATGTAAAAACACTCACCAGCCAGGACCGTAAAGTTGACAGGGTTTTTACAAACGCGATGACCCTCCAGGATTGGTTAGCCGCAGCAGGAAACCTGCGCCGGTCATTAACTGATTCCGTGATAGTGCAATCCATTAAAGAATTGCCACCGGAGGTGTTCGCTATTTCCGGCCATGAGCTCATTGAAAAACTAAAAGCCCGGAGAGATAACCTGGAGAAATACGCAACTCAATTTTATTCGGTTTTGGCTAAAAAGGTTGAAATAAATGGTTCGGAAAAAAAGGAGTATTTCGAAATCAGGACGGTCGGCGGGAACGGGGTATCGGTTGCCATCTTCCGCATGACTCCCTCGGGCCAGAAAGAAGCCACGCCGTATTACCGGCGTGTATTCTTCCGCAGTCAAACGAGATCTATCATCCTCAACGGTTTTGGTGGCGAGGACATTTTTGATGTGCAGGGCAAAGCCAGGGGTATCAGATTGACACAACACCCGGGAAAAAGCAGGAATCCCTTGTTTAAATGGGCAGAACAGGATTGATCCAGGTGTAATGCTGCGCCTTACAGCCCAGAAAACAAAAAAGAGCAATCCGGCTTGTACACTACGATTCCATATTCAAATAAAACCTCCACATCTCACTATTCACCATTCACTATTCACCATTCACCCATTCACCATTCACCATTCACTATTCACCATTCACCTATTCACCCATTCACCTATTCACCCATTCACCCATTCCCCCATTGCCCCCATTCCCCATTGACTTATTTCAAATAATTCCAACTTTTTATCGTAGCTTAAAACCTCGAATCTTTTACATATCCAAACTATAAACCCGGAGAGCCAGCGCGGATCAGCACAGCCCTTCCTTACTGAAAAATTTTATTTACAATTGTTGATTAATGAATAGTACGGTATTAAATGAATTGCCAGCGATCGCCGTTGATTTTAGAATGGTGTTTGAATCTATGCCCGGGATCAGCGTATTATTAGCCATCGACGCACCTCGCTATACCATCCTGGCCGCCACCAACGACTACCTGCAATCCTCCGGAAAAACCAAAGAAGAATTGTTGGGCAAAGGAATTTTCGAAGTATTCTCGCCAAACCCTGAAGAACCCGGCTTTATTGGAAAAGATAAATTAAGTGCTTCGTTTTTAGAAGTTATAGCAACAGGCCATGAACAACAGTTGCCTGTGAATCGTTATGATATAAGCGATAAGGACGGCAATTTTGCGGAGCATTACTGGAGATCTGCTAACAAACCCCTGTTTGATGAAAAAGGCAATCTCTTATTTATCCTCCATACAGCCGTTGATATTACACACGAAATCAAAGCGACGCAACAGGAAGAAAAAATAAACAGCCTGCAACAGGCGCATCACCTGCTGATGCAGGCTCCGGAGGCTATTGCCATAGTGACCGGGCCAGACCTCCTGATAACATTAGCCAATGACCAGGTAAAAAAAATATGGGGAAAGGGGAATGATCTGTTAGGCAAATCGCTGAAAGACGTTTTACCTGAAATAACAGAGCAGGGCTTTTTCACGATCATGAACGAAGTGATATCAACTGCTATCCCCTACCAGGCCTATGAAGCCCCACTGGTGCATGTAAAAGAAGGAATAGAAGAACACGGCTATTTTAATTTTGTTTTTCAGCCCTATTTTGAGCCGGGAGCTGCAGCACCGGTGGGTATCCTGATATTTGCTACCGAGGTAACTGATAAGGTAATGGCAAAAAAAGAGTTGAAAGAAAATGAGCTGCGTTTTCAGCAAATAACGAATACGCTGCCAATGGTCGTCTGGACGGCATCTCCCGACGGTGGGCTAACCTACATCAGCAACCAATGGGAAGAGGAATACGGCAACCCCATAGATGAAAGCCTCGGTTCTGGCTGGGCCAAATTTATTCACCCGGATGACGTGGACGAAGCAGCCCGCACCTGGGCTGAAGTGACCAGGTCCGGAACAGCCTACGAAACAGAATTCCGGGTGCGGCATAAAGACGGAAATTATCACTGGCTTTTGGTGAGAGCAGTCCCCATGCGCACGGCCACCGGCGAAATCACCTGCTGGTATGGAACCAATACGGATATACAGGATAAAAAAGTGACGGAAGAAATAAATAATTACCGCAAAACATTGCTGGAGGCACACCAAAATGCCAGCCTGGATGGTATCCTGCTTGTAGATGCAAAAGGAAAGATATTATCCTTCAACCAACGTTTTACAGAAGTATGGAATATGCCGCCGGATATCTTAAACGCAAAGGATGATGAAGCCGCGCTAGCCTTTGCTATGACCCAACTGGTGCAACCGCAGCAATTCATCGATAAAGTAAAATATCTCTATGAGCATCCGGATGAAGTCTGCCTGGATGAACTGGAATTTAAAAACGGGAATATCATTGAACGGCATGGTTACCCGGTGGTGGGGCCCGACGGCACCTATTACGCCTGGTC